>JBATLS010000678.1:0-1756 GCA_049289435.1 Saprospiraceae bacterium
TAGTGATGGAGACTATTCAAAAACATGGGTTAGAGCATTTGATCAATTTTGTCGGCTATGTGCAACATGCTGAAGCCATCGCATATCAGCATAAAGCTCAAATATTGCTCCTAGTCATCAACAAGACGTCAAACAATAAGACCATCCTCACCGGAAAAATATTCGAATATATCGCTACTGGTCGCCCCATCCTTTGTATAGGACCGCATGATGGGGATGCTGCTGCCATAATCAGAGAAGCAAAAGCCGGAGTGATCTATGATTATGACGATGAAGATGGGGTGTATCAATATCTGATAGAGATGTATCAATCTTATCTGACATCCGAAGGGATAAAACCCAATACCGGCACTCAATTGGATAAATATTCAAGGAAGTATCTTACTGGTAAACTTGCTGGTTTGCTTGAACAAATCACCCAGATAAAGCAATAGACAATTGAAAAAAGTCATCGCCATCATAGGGGCAAGACCCCAATTCATCAAGCATTTTGCATTCGAAGCATCAGTCCAAGGTGCATTTGTATTAAAAACGATACATACAGGTCAGCACTACGATGACAATATGAGTCATGTGTTTTTTGATCAGTTGAAGATGAACAAGCCCGATTATTTACTGCGTCTAGGTGGTGGAAATCATGGTGCGCAGACTGCTGCCATGATGATCGCTATAGAGGAGATAGTGGTTCGAGAAATTCCTGATCTGATGGTGGTGTATGGAGATACCAATTCGACGTTAGCGGGTGCTTTGGTGGCATCCAAACTGCACATCCCTGTGGCACACATCGAGGCAGGACTCAGATCCTACAACAGGGAGATGCCCGAAGAGATCAACAGAGTGTTGGCCGACCATGTTTCAGACTTGTTTTTTATCCCAAGTGAGGTAGCCCGTAAAAATCTTTGCAGGGAAGGCATCACGACTCAAGTGCACAATGTGGGAGACATCATGAAAGACCTTGTATTGACTTCCATCTCGAATCATTGGGTGAAAGATCCGGCATTGGGTCACCCATATATCTATGCTACACTACATCGTCCGTACAATACTGATGAGAAAGAAAGACTGAACTATGTCCTTAATACATTAAATCAATTGATACATAAAGTAGTATTTGCGATTCATCCTCGTACGAGAAAGTCGATGACAGCATATGGCCTTGCCGAAAGTTCTTTTGATAATATTATATTCATAGACCCTCAGGGTTATTTCGAAAATCTGGGATATCTGTCCCATTCGGAGGCACTCATTACCGATAGTGGCGGCATGCAGAAAGAAGCATATTGGCTAAAAAAGAAATGTGTCACTATACGTACTGAAACAGAGTGGGTAGAGACGCTGGCAGATGGAGATAATGTCTTGCTATTTGACGACCTGAGCACGATAGATCAGGAATTGCTTTCACAGACTCACTTTACCCATGATGATTTATACGGCTATGGAGACACCGCCAAACAGATAGTTTCAGCCATTTCGGCATTTTTAAAGTAAGAATAGGATTTTTTTATGTTAAATGTTGAATGAAGAAATGTTGAATTTCAAGATATATAAATCATGAGTTTATTGTTAATCGTTTCACAAATCTAAAATCTAAAGCCTAACTCAAAAAGCCCAACACCAAAAAAACGATAGATTTTAGAAAAATTGATGTGTGGCAGCAAAGCATGCAACTTGACAAAATGGTTTAAAAATTGAATTTAAGCTTGTTTGAACCGATGCAAGTAGGGGTTTAATCGTTTAACTGTTTAAGGGGTTTAAT
>JBATLS010000679.1:0-5020 GCA_049289435.1 Saprospiraceae bacterium
TGTTTTTGTGCCTTTGTGGCAAAATAATTCTTTTCGGAGCGGACTCAAAGAGATTTCATCGCAGTTTTTTAGGTATTAGATATTCATTCTTTTAGGTCAACATTTTTTATGATTTTCAAACAAAAAAGACATTGGTATTTCACTTTGGCAATAATGGCAGTATTTATCTTGAGTTGCAAAACTTACAAGCCTACGACAACATATACTCCTGAAAAATACGAAACCCTGGATTACCATCAAAGTAAATATTGGGCGGCGCATCCCGATATAGATGATGAGTCAGACAAAACTCCCGAAGGACCAAAATCATTACCTGATAATAAGCTGGCGGACGTCTTTTTTATCCATCCGACCACCTATACAGGCACCAAAGGGCAAGATCAATGGAATGCAGATATAGATGATGATGAACTAAATAAAAAGACGGATGAAGGAAGTATAAAATTTCAGGCAAGTGCTTTCAATCAGGCGGGAAGAGTATTTGCCCCCAGATATAGACAGGCTCACATACATTGTTATTTTACGGAAGATAAAGCATCTGCTCAAAAAGCTTTCGAACTGGCTTATCAGGATGTCAAAACCGCTTTCGAACATTATCTTAAGTTTCATCATCAAGGACGACCCATCATCATCGCAGGTCATAGTCAGGGCACCAATCATGCAGAAAGATTACTTCAGGAATTTTTTATAGATGATACCTTGCGAAGTAAACTGGTTGCAGCATATTTGATAGGGATGCCAGTAAAAAAAGATAAATTCGAAAATATTAAACCATGCATAGACAGCACAGATATAGGATGTTTTGTATCATGGCGTACGTTTAAAAATGGACACGAACTAACGCCCAATAAGACATCTGATTTAGTTTCTGTCACCAACCCATTGCTTTGGACTACAGAGACTACCTATGCTCCAAAGAAAATGAATCCAGGAGCTTTATTTTATAATTTTGAAGATCTAAAAATAAATGCTGTAGATGCTCAGGTAAACAAAGACATCCTTTGGGCCAACAAGCCAAAATTTCGGGGGAGTATATTCTTACGCACCAAAAATTATCACATTGCTGACATCAATTTTTATTATGTGAGTATCAGAAATAATGCTGTAGTCAGGGTCAAAGCATATTTAAATGGTCAAAAATGAAATTTAAAACTCCCTTTATTTCCATTTGTCATTTCTTACTTCGCTGACTCATAGGATGGTATTTCATCATGGTCTCCCGTAGGTATCTCCGATCTACATGCGTATAGATCTCCGTAGTCAATATAGATTCATGACCCAGCATTTCCTGCACGGCTCGCAGATCCGCACCACCTTCTACCAGATGTGTAGCAAAAGAATGCCTGAAAGTGTGTGGGCTCACCGTTTTGTTGATACCTGCCAGTGCAGTATAGTTTTTAATTAATGTAAATATCATGACTCTGGTAAGACCCTTTCCTCTTCGATTAAGAAATAGAGTATCATTATGGGCTTTTGCAATGACTGGCAAATGTTTTCTTTCAGTGTCTAAGTACAAATCGATATGTTTGACTGCGGAGTCTCCTATGGGTATCAGTCGTTCTTTATTATTTTTGCCAAGCACTTTTATAAAACCATCTTCAGGATGATAATCACTAAGTTTAAGCGTCACCAATTCGCTGACCCTAAGACCACAAGCATAAAGTGTCTCCAACATAGCCCGATTGCGTTGACTATGAGCGATGGACATATCTATACTCCCGATGATTTTATCTATTTCATCATAACTCAATACATCCGGTAGCGAACGCTGAAGCTTAGGACTCTCCAGCAATTCAGAAGGGTCCAAATCTATGATATCTTCTATGATGAGAAACTTATAAAAAGCTCTGATCCCTGAGATAATTCTTGCCTGACTCTTGGCCTCCAGTCCAAGATCGTGGATGTAATAAACAAACTTATTTAAGTGATCAGCATTGAGTTCATCGGGCGTCTTATCAATTTTTGATAATATCGTAAACTCTAAAAGCTTGCCGACGTCTCTGATATATGCCTCTATAGAATGCTTTGAAAGCGATTTTTCTAAGAGAAGGTAGGCCCTGAAACCCTTGATACTACTGTTCCAATCCATGCTTCAAAGATAGTAACCTTGACCATACAAAAACGATTTTGTATAATATTTGTTATACCTTCTATTAATTAAATGGCATGGAGAGTAAGGCGAAATTCATTTTATAAGAGTTTTGTTTTTAGTGTTTTAATTATATTTTACAGCAGTACATACTTACTCATTCAAATAAACTTGTTGAAATAAAATATCTGTAATGAAGATAGGAATTGTGTGTTATCCAACTTTTGGAGGTAGTGGTGTAGTTGCTACAGAATTGGGACTTGGCCTTGCCGACAAAGGGCATGATGTACATTTCATCACCTATAAAAGACCGGTAAGATTGACTGCTTTCCATGCCAATGTTTACTTTCATGAAGTGACTTCGATGCAGTATCCCCTATTTGAATACACTCCTTATGAGACCTCTCTGGCAAGTAAGATGGTAGACGTCATCCGTTTTGAAAAATTGGATATATTACACGTTCACTATGCGATTCCACATGCCGCTGTGGCTTATATGGCAAAGCAAATTCTCAAGTCTCAAAATATTCATATTCCTGTAGTCACCACTCTACATGGTACAGACATTACTCTCGTTGGCAATGATATTTCTTTTGCTCCTGTGGTAGAATTTAGCATCAATGAGTCTGATGGAGTCACTGCTGTCTCTGAACAACTCAGACAAGAGACCCTGGATTCTTTTCAAATAAAAAAAGACATCAAAGTCATTCATAATTTTATAGACTTCAGCAGATTCCGAAAGACCAATAAAGACCATTTCCGAAAGGCCATAGCTCCTGAAGGTGAAAAGATTTTAGTGCATATTTCCAATTTTAGAAAAGTAAAGCGTGTCGAAGATGTGATACATATATTTGCCAAAGTAAGCAAAAAGGTAAGGACTAAATTACTGTTGATCGGCGATGGCCCTGAACGAAAAAGTATGGAAGACCTTTGCAGGAGTTTGCATCTCTGTGATGAAATCAGGTTTTTGGGAAAACAGGAAGCAGTCGAGGAGTTGCTTGCCATAGCAGACTTATTTATACTACCATCCCAAAATGAAAGTTTTGGACTCGCAGCACTAGAAGCCATGGCATGTGAAGTACCCGTGATTTCGTCCAATGCCGGCGGCTTACCTGAAGTCAATATAGACGGAGTTACCGGTTATCTATGCGATATAGGAGATGTGGACAGTATGGCAGCACGTTGCATCGAGCTACTTCAAGACGAAGAAAGTCTGGCTGTATTCAGAAAAAATGCCTTCTTGCAAGCTAAGCGATTTGACATCAATGAAGTATTGCCTCAATACGAAAATTTCTATCTCGAGATCATCAAAAAGGTCAAAGAACCATCATATGCAGTCTAAAGGGCTACCTTATTAGCGTTACATTGCCTTTCTTTTTGACCTTGTCACCATTGATACACGTACCTATGATATAGTATGCGTAGGCATCAGGCTTCATTAGATTTCCTTTGAATGTTCCGTCCCACCCTCTATTGATGTCGGTAGTATTAAATACTTCCTGTCCCCATCTATTGAAAATCACAAATGTCGCTTCTTCAAGGACATTGGACTTGATATGCAGTACATCATTGATATTGTCACCATTGGGGGTAAAAACATTGGCTACAAATTCATCTGTATCTGTACAACCTACCACTCTGACGGTCACGGTAATCTGAGCAGTACCGGCACACCCACTTTGATCAGTGACACTAACAGTATATGTGGTTGTCTCCAATGGCATCACGGTAATAGATGTACCTCTGTCTCCAGTATTCCAGGTATATTGAGCACCAGTCAAAGGGTTTCTAATAGATATTACTGCTGATTTGCCCAGGTTAATTTCCAAAGTTGGGTCAGTAAACACTATGGGTACTGGAGGAGCTACTATTGGAGTATATTTTAATTCTTCCGCACATCCGGTCACCTTATTGGTCACGACCACAGTTAACTCCTGGCTGGCAGAGAGTCTCACGCTCGGGTTGGGAGTTTGTCCACCAGATACAATCACCGAAGCAGGCGACCATTGATAAGTATAATTATTAGGATTGGCAATATTTAGTGTTACCGTAGATGGTTGATTATTACAAAGGGCACCAGAAAAATTAAATACTAACGCTGGATTTACCACAGGTGTAATACTTCTTGTATCAGAGCAACCTGTAGCTTTATGTATAATCATCACTGTGATGGTTTTGCCAGGGATAGGTGTTAACGTAGGCTGGGATGTTGTAGCCCCGCTGACAATGCTTTCACTAGGTGTCCATAAAAATGTATAATTTCCAGGGTTGGCAATTGTTATTGTTGCTTGAAAATTGGTCTTAGGGCATATGACAGGTGGTACCTGAATGGTATAGTCAAACTTAAACATTCTGACACTTACCTTGGTAGAATCTATACATCCTTTTTCAGAAATACCTTTTAGCGTCACAATGACATCAGTCATGGGGCTTAGAGTAAGCGTTGTATCCGTACCCAACACAACTCCCATGGCATCTGTCCAGGTGTATGAAGCTTTGGGATCATTGGATGATACTTTAAGTTTTACTGTTTTACCTTCGCATATGATGGTATCAGCTATTGGATTGACTTTAAATGCTGGCACTATAGTCACTTTTGTCACCACATCTGCAAAAGGACAAACCTGATTTATATTTTTAATTGTCACATCAAAAGTTCCTGTTTTGCTGAATTTATGACATGGGCTGGACAAAGTACTTGTATTATTAACCCCAGTAGTTGGATCTCCAAAACTCCACATCAAAGTACCTACATAATTCCCCGACACATTGAAGCATATTTCATCAGTTTTACAATCGTCTGCTTTCTGAGTAATCGTTATATTTTTATCTCCAATGGCTGGCACAATTATAGATGTTTCTAATACGGCAAACGGACATTCTATCCCAGTATTCATTACTTTGATCTGATATGTACCACTCTTGGTATAT
>JBATLS010000680.1:0-1572 GCA_049289435.1 Saprospiraceae bacterium
ATCAGATGTATATTTAAACTTCCAAAGTCATATGCATCTAGAAAGCATAATTCTGACTTAGGTAATTGATAGCATATTATTTTAATGGCGTCCATTCGGTTACTAATTAAAGCTGTAAAAGTAATCCTATAAAAATGTTCGTGATATAGTTATTAATATCCAATAGATTTGTGTTTTAATGTGCTGTGTTTTATTTAGATTTGTTTTTTCTTCTTTTCGATTATAAAATTAAAAAATCAACCATATCAAATGGAAAATATTTTCTCCGTCATCAGATTCTTATTAGTGATTATAGTGCTCATTTGGAATGTGGACATGTCTGCACAAAACCAGAAACAAAAAGAAAAACTTGAAGCACTGGAATCGACACTTTCCAAAGAGAAAGACGTTTCAAAACAAGTGGATTTGTTGATAAAAATTTCAGCAACCTATACGCAATTTGATCAAAAATTAGCCATCGAAAATGCCGAAAAGTCCATTAAATTAGTTCGGGAAAATAATCTCAAAAACAGGCTAACTGGCGTTTACAACAACTCCGCATTTTGTTATGGTGCTTCCGGAAATCCGGAGAAGGCGGTTGAATACTACAACGAATGTTTAAAACATACCCAATAAGCCATAGATTCTACGGCCAAGGGTCAGGCATATCGAGGGTTAGGAATGTTGTCTGCTGAAATGGGTGATTTTCCAAAAGCACTTGAGTATGCATTTTCAAGCATCAAGGAGTTCGAGCAGATGAATAGAAAAGAAAGTATGTGTTATTCTTACGGATTTATATCCAATATCTATAGTAGCATGGGCAATACTGAAGAAACAGAGAAGTATCTCAAAAAGAGCATTGCCATAGCCGAAGAACTCGACCTGAAGGTAGCATTGGGCGAAATGTTGGGAAGTTTGTGTGAAATCTATTTGAAAAAAAATCAACATGAATTGGCTAAAGAAAGCATCGACAAGTCCATACAAATTGCTCAAGAAATAGGCAATAACAGGGGACTGATGAATGGATATCAGGTTCTTGGTAGTATCTACTCCGCCTCCAATGCACTTGATTCGGCTTTATACTATTACAAATTGAGTTTGGACCTCAACAAAAAGATAGGCGACCAGCAATTTGAAGCCAATGTTTCACTCAAGGTAGGAGAAGTTTATAGGATAAAAAAGGATTTCAACAATGCTAAAATGTATTTTTTAAAAGCTGAAAATATTGCTAAAAATAATAACTATACCAACTTAATCATAGATACCAATAAAGGCCTCTACGAAGTCAGCAAAAATATAGGATCACCAAAAGAAGCATATAGGTATATAGAAGATCATATTGCTATGAAAGATAGTGTGTACAATAAAGAAAATGATGAGAAGATCGCTGAGCAAAAAGTACAATACGAATATGATAAAAAATCAGCAATAGATAAATTGGTATATGATCAAAATATCGCACAGCAAAAAACCTTTCAAAAGTATTTGGCATTAGGTTTACTCCTGCTTTCTGGCCTGCTATTTTTTGCGTTCCGTGCCTATCGCATCAAGAAAAAGACGGCAGAGACCATCTCCAATCAAAAAGATGAGATA
>JBATLS010000681.1:0-7283 GCA_049289435.1 Saprospiraceae bacterium
TCTAAGATAGCCACTCGCTCTGCATCCCAATTTTTGAGTACTGGCTCTATCATCTTTAACAACATATCATCGTTGTCTATTGTTTTGGAGAGCAAAAATTCGCCATAATCTTTAGAGGTTTCTTCATCTGGAAAATGTGCCATAATAAATCTTGGGTCATCCGCTGGCAACTCTTTCAACACTTTTTTGATGGTCCCGATGATTAAGGATTTATCATCTTCCCAATTGGCAAACTGATCTTCGATAATTTCGTTGAACAATTCATTTTTTCTACAAAATCTAAACAACTCAAGGAGCATTTCGAGATTTTCATCGTTGGTAGAATCCTTTCGCAACCATTCGGAATAAGCTTCTTCTTTGGCAAATTCATAATATATTTTTGTAAAATGGTCTTTATCTACTTTTTGAGCAAAGCCCTTTTTCTCAAATTTGGTGATGACCAATTTGTTGGTCATCATAGCCTGAATCATTGGGTTTGACCAAAGTTTAGGTTGGAAATGTTTGTCTAATTCTGTAGGTAAGTGCTTCGCCTTGCGCTTCTCAAAATCTTTGGTCGCAATCTTTGCAATATTGATCAGATTGTATATCGAAAATAAAAGCAAATCAAAGCTGTCTTCTATTTTTTTTACGTATTCGATAAGAGTAGTCTTTTTGTCTAGTGACACATCTCTATTTTGTGCGTATAATACCTGCATCACTTTCACCCTTACATTTCTTCTACTCAGCATTCTTTTCAATTACTTTTAATTCTGAAAAAATCCATTCATAATGTTCTATCCAACTCAAATTAACATTGAAATGATTTGAATATACCATCTCTTAGAACAAAATTGAGCGCAAATATAATAATACATTTAAGATTAAAGATTATTTATATTTGTTAATCTTAAATATTTACTTTGTTGTTTTCTTATCTAATAGTACTTACACCATTGACCATTTGTCACTCAACGTACATCCTTACATCACTTCAGATATTGTCCTTTGATTTCACTCCATTCATCCAACTTTCTAATGTGCCATTTGTGAATAAGCACCCCATTTTTCCAAAGTATCACCCCAGGATTGGATCGCATGATGGTTTTTAGCAATTTTTCATCAGCAGTATAATAAGGTATATCCAAGCCAGTCTCCTGAGCCAATAAGGTTGCCTTTTCTCCATCAATACCACTGATGACTACTGACATTTTTACATTATCTGCTTCCGCAGCTTCTTTAAGTGGTTTTATCTTGTCTCTAAACTCAGCAATAAACCCTGCGTCCCATTTGATATTAAAATAAGTTTCCTCCCGCTCCTCTACCCTATCTATGGAAGTCAATACTTGTAAACTATCTTTAAAACCAGACACAGACACTGTATCATTTCGGAATATGGTATCCGTTACCATCCTTTTGGCAGATTCAGCTTTGTACAACGGCTTGTAAACAATAACCATAATGTGTGGCTCAACACTTGCAAGATATAAGTCCGTCTTATCATTGCCTTCAAAGTCAGTGATATCAAAATGACTAATTTTTGTCTCTGCTATAGTTGGTTCTGTCTTTATCTGTTCTACGGTTTCAAACTCATCGGTAAGAGCAGACAAATTTTTTAAGTAATCTTCGTATGAAAATTGTTTGATCTCCCCCGTAGTTTTATTTTTCATTTTCATAGCCAGTATCTTGACGGCATTGGATGCATCTATCTCCGTCTTTTTGATGGCTGCTATATTTGCTCCATTTCTGAATGGTCTAAAGTCCACATGCGGCTCTGCCCAATGAAAATTCCATATACAATATAATACCAACAAGATCATGGATATGCCTAATGTCACATTCCTACTCTTGGCAGTGAATAATTGATGCATAGTTTTGTACCTAAATAAAAAATATATAGCGGGAAACAACAGAAAAATGTCTTTGAAAAATGATACTTTAGGCTCCAATTTGATAAAATCTCCAAAACATCCGCAATCTGTGACTCTCATATTGGTAACTTTGTACTCGCCCCATGATGAAAATGAGAAAAAGTTGGCATCGTTGGGCACATAGCCTGTCAGATATGTAAATCCGGTCAAAAAAGTAAAAAATAATACCAGTAAAAAAAATAACCATGAAGTCCATTTTGGACGATCTCCCATGATCAGCATCAACCCCAATACGATCTCAAATATGATCATAAATATGGCGAATGAAGTAGAATATTCTGATAGTAAGGGGAAAATCGGAGCTATAAAGCTAACAGCGGTATCTGCAAAGGTCTTATGAAATTCGGCAAAGTAATCTTCCATCTTAAATGCTGTCCCTAAGGGATCGACTGCCTTGACCCATCCAGAAAATAAAAATAAAATACCTGTAAAATTTTGCAGCAAACTCGTCACTACTGACTTTTGTTTTTTGAATACAAATGTCAATCCTAAAGTGAAGACAATAGATATGATACCTATATAAGTCAATAATGTAATAATGGTCATTGAATGGTAGGATTTGAGTTATTACTAGTAGGAAATTGCAAAACTAACTTTTTTATATAGCAATTACAAATAATATGAAACGAATATTTGTTAAGCTATTGCTAATGATACTACAACTATTATTACTGATATAAGAAAGTGCAAATATCAGCGCAAACTTGATCATCTGAAAAAGTAGGGTTTTGCTAATTCAGTATTTCCGTGAAGGATGTAGGAAAGCACACATAGGGCCAAAATGAGCTGGACACTTACTATCGATAAGTAATAAAGGTACAATTTGACACATTCCACTACGTCAATTGAGCAGTAGCTTTCATCTGGACTGCCGTATCATGTCCAAGATAATTTTCAATATAGTGGTGGCCCGCATAAATGACCGGCGTGAGCAATATGGCCATGCCTGATTTGTACAAATAATTGACCGTGCCAATGGCCAGTACCCGGGTGAGATCCCAATCAGCACCGATCCAAAAAGCTATAAGTAGTACAACATAACTATCTATCAATTGTGATACAAGAGTGCTTCCTGTAGCCCGAAGCCATATCATTTTTTCTCCTGTCATTGCTTTGATTTTGTGAAAGACAGCTACATCCAATATCTGACCTACCAAAAAAGCCACCATCGATCCTATGATGATCCACAGCCCTTGACCCATTACTTTGTCGAAAGAGAGACTCATGTCAGAAATACTTTTACCTGCCAGTGACGACAACCCACTTTGAAATTGCCACCATTCATTGGCGGGCAAACCTATAGCACCATAAACCATCAGGAAAGCATAAAACACAATACCGATAGCCATATATGATAGAAACCTAACGGCTCTCCTTCCATAATATTCATTAATAATATCTGTCATGATAAACACAATAGGCCATAGGATGGCACCCGCAGTCAGATTCAATCCCAAATCACCCACTCCAAACAGTGATAACTCCAATGGGTTAAATCCTAATAATTTTTCTAATGAAAATATCTTGGATCCAACAAACTCAGCAACAATCGTGTTGGCGACAAAAAACCCGGACATCAATACAAATAATTTGACAGCCTTATTCTTTAAGATGACGTCTATAGCCATAACTGTTGCATTTGAGCGTTAATTTGTAAGGAGGTGGAACATCATAAATCGTAATTTGGTTTAATAGAGTGTACCCTGTCAGACCCATCATAAAAGTTTCTGATGATGGATACGACTTCATCAGGGTCATCAGTGATGGGTAGCATATCCAGATCTTTCTCTGAGATATTGTTGGCCTGATAGAGCATGACATCTATGATCCATTGCTTTAGTCCTTTCCAATAATCAGTACCAACAAGGATGACTGGTACTTTGGAGATTTTATTAGTTTGGATAAGTGTCAATACTTCAAACAATTCATCCAAGGTGCCAAATCCCCCTGGGCAAACAATAAATGCCTGAGCGTATTTTACAAACATCACCTTCCTAACAAAGAAGTATCTGTGATGCAATATTTTGCTAGGATCAATATATGGATTATTGAACTGTTCGAATGGCAAATCAATATTGAGCCCTACGGATAATCCCCCTTTTAGATACGCTCCTTTGTTGGCTGCTTCCATGATGCCAGGGCCACCGCCAGTGATGACTCCGAATCCCTCGTCGATACATTTGGCGGCTATTTCAGTAGCTAACTGATAAAATTTTTGATCAGGTTTTGTCCTAGCCGATCCAAAAATAGAAATGCACGGATTCAACTTATTTAACACTTCAAATCCATCTACTAATTCTGCAATAACTTTAAACATGGTCCAGGAGTTTTCCCCCTTCAGTTCGCTCCATTTTTTAAGCTTTACTTCCACATGTTGTTCTAATTGTTCTTTTTCTCTTTCGCTCATTATTAGAAATTATTTTCAAACAAAAATTTTGTTTAAGTTTTATTTAGAGGTGATTTCTTAAAATACAAAGAATAAAACGAATATGGTGTGCGTCAAATCCTGATCAAAACAACTTTATACGCTTAATTTGATCCCATTTAATGTTGGAAATGAATATGAAAGTATCTACAAATGGTCCATTGTAAAGACTTTTTAGACAATATTATACCAATTCGCCTTTGTATTTTTCGTATTCTGATTTTAAATATTTGCTTAGGGTGGTGTAATCTTCAAACTTATCAAAAAGTGCCTGAATATCACTTGATGCTGGTCCCGAGCTATGCACATAAGATTCTACATCTTTGCAGGTGATGGTAGCTCCTGACAAGATGATGAGTCGCTCTACCACATTACGCAGTTCTCTGATATTTCCTGTCCAATGCACCTTTTGCAACAATTTGACCGCTGCTGCATCTATTTTCTTGTGCACCATATTGTACTCATCACACACGGCACTTATGAAATGCTCTACTAAATCAGGTATGTCATCGGCGCGATCATTTAGTGAGGGCACATGAATCATGATGACTGCCAAACGATGGTATAAATCTTCCCTAAAATTTCCCTTAGCAATTTCGGCTCTCAAGTCTTTGTTTGTGGCAGCGATGACCCTAACATCTACGGTCAAATCCTTTTCACCACCAACCCTGGTTATTTTGTTTTCTTGCAAAGCTCTCAGTACTTTTGCTTGTGCTGACAGGCTCATATCACCCACTTCGTCCAGAAATAATGTACCTCCATTGGCTTGCTCAAATTTTCCAAATCTTTGTTTGATGGCAGACGTAAAAGAACCTTTCTCATGCCCAAACAGCTCACTTTCGATCAGTTCAGACGGAATCGCTGCACAATTGACTTCGATGATCGGGTGATTTTTCCTTTTACTCAAGTGATGTATCCATCTGGCAACCAGTTCTTTACCAGTACCGTTTTGACCAGTGACCAGCACACGTGCATCAGTGGGTGCCACCTTCTCAATGGTGTTTTTGATCATTTCTATGCCGTCAGATTCGCCTATGATTTCCTGCACTTTGGCACCACTCACCTTGCGTTGGAGTACCTTTTTTTCAGTAATAAGACTTGATTTGTCCAATGCATTGCGCAGAGTGATCAGTAGTCGGTTGAGGTCGGGTGGTTTTTGTATGAAGTCAAAGGCACCTTTTTTGACCGCCTCGACCGCTGTATCGATATTACCATGACCAGAGATCATCACGACAGGTGTATCTGGAGAGATATTCTGAATTTTATCTATAGCTTCCATACCGTCCATACGAGGCATTTTCACATCCAGAATGATGATGTCAAAAGTATTTTGTTTTATCTTGACGATACAGTCCAAACCATCTACCGCTTCTTCTATTTCATATTTCTCAAACTCAAGTATATCTCGAAGTGTTTTCCTGATGCTTTTATCATCATCCACTATAAGAATTTTTGCCATATCAATGTTTCATTTTATTTTAAATCAATGTATAAATGGGAGTATGTAATTAAAAAAATGCTTTTTACAAGGTGTAAATATACATTCGTTTTTTATTATATAGGTAATTTATTTAATGCCAATTTTATAAACATTATATTTTTCTATAATTTAATTATAACAGACTAATACACATATCAGAGATTAATTGAGTGCCAATTTTGTACAATCATCGATAAAATACATTAAAGAAATAAAATATTTGTATTCCTGATTATATTTGTGGCTTTGGAAGCATATTTTTAAAATTATCATTAAAATGGAAAAATTAAAACTGGCAGTGTTTATTGGTGGTAAATCGCCAGAGCACGCCATATCGTTAAGGTCTGGCAAAAGTGTAGTGGGTGCATTGGACAAGGGTAAATATACCCCTTTCGTGATCGGCATAGGCCAAGATGGCAAATGGTGGCTGCAGGATACAAATGATTTTTTATTATATCCAGACGACAACAAAATGATTTCGCTCAAGCCATCTGACACACAAGTATTTCTTGATACCGAAGATAATAAAACGATATTATTTGAAAGGAAAAACAATAAAAAAATAACAAAAATTGATGTTGCTTTCCCCGTTTTGCACGGAGCATATGGCGAAGATGGCGTCATACAAGGCTTATTCAGATCAGTCAACCTCCCATTTGTAGGAGTTGATTTATTGGCATCTGCGGTGGGTATGGATAAAGATTTAGCAAAAAGAATATGGCGAGATGCAGGTATCCCTATAGCTGATTTTATCATTGTAAATACGGCCAATAAAAATAAAATAAAATTTGAAGACGCTGTAAAAAAACTCGGGAATCCATTGTTTATAAAACCGGCAAATGCAGGTTCTTCAGTAGGGGTACACAAGGTAACAAATGCTCAAGAATTTCGGGAAGCAATCGCAGACGCACTTTTATATGATCGAAAAATTTTGATAGAAGAAGCCATTGTGGGTATCGAGGTAGAATGCGCCGTACTCGGCAATGATCGTCCAAAAGCCTCTGTCATAGGTGGTATCGTGCCTACCGAAAAATTTTATTCGTATGATGCAAAATATATCAGTACGACCGGAGCAAAGTTGATGATCCCAGCACCCATAGATCCAAAGATCAGCAAAAAGATACAACAAACAGCCATTGCAGCATTCCAATGTATAGGTGGTGAAGGATGTTCGAGAGTGGATTTTTTCTTACGAGATGATCAAACCTTTGTACTGAACGAAGTTAATACTTTACCGGGATTTACCGACATCAGTATGTATCCGAAGCTCTGGGAAGCGACAGGCCTACCCTACCAAAAGCTATTGGATGAGTTGATTGGATTGGCATTCAGAAGGTATAAGGAAATCAAAAAACTAAAAACAGGAATGTAAAATGTACACCATGGTGACAAGAATTAGCTAAATAATTCTATAGATAAAAAGCAGTCGGGACGACTGGATTCGAACCAGCGACCCCTAGCACCCCATGCT
>JBATLS010000682.1:0-10242 GCA_049289435.1 Saprospiraceae bacterium
ATCCTGTGGTCGATCTCAGACTAAAAAATCAAGGCTTCAATCTTTCTGTAGGATACGCATATACATTCTGATATCTGACCCATATTCAATCAAGAAAGTAGTTTAGTCTTCCCCATCAATAAAATGCCAATGGGGAAGACTAAATTATTTTAATTTTGGACAAAAAATAGTTAGTATTTACTAAAAATATAATTGACCGTCTCCACTGAAATGGTATCATATACGACAGATGGGTTGGTTGATAAAATATTTTTTACCACATCCAGTGAAGAAGCTCCAGTACAAGGTTGAATATAATATTTTTTAAGATTGGAGCCATCAGATAGCTTTCTATTCCTTAAAGTATAGTTATAACACAGATTTACTTCTCTGGCAGAATGATTGATATTGAGATAATACGAAGGAAGAGCAGTCATTATGATCTGATTGCCATTGAGTGTGTAAGTGGATTTGACAACATCAGATAATACAATAGAGTCGATGACTGTTGAAGTATCCAATCTCCCAAATTGCAAAGTGGCTTCACTTCCGCTATCAAAGGTAATGCTTTGTAACCTCCTGATCACAAACTCATTACTGGTGATTCTATTGATGCTATCAGCGATTTCGCTATTTGGTCTGTTAAAAGTACCCAATGTATCCGTCACTTTTCGAATGTTTTTAGTCAGGCTGTCGATGACATAGACCTCCTTGGATTCCAGATTTGGGCTATTGTATCTATAAGTAGAAGGAGTGACAAAAGTCAATGCTTGCTCCTTAGCACAAGAGAACAACACGCATGTCATCACCAACAACAAAAATTTATTTCTCATTACAAAAGATCTAATTATATAAACCATTTTAAAAAAAATTGACTTAATTCGAAGGTAAAAATGGGATACACCCAAAATAAAACGAATTTTTGATCGCTATATTATTCAATATTGTATTTGATTTCATACTATAAAAAGAATTACATTTGTATGAATCAAATTTTGGTAACGATGGCAAAGATACGGACTTTTTTATGCAGCATCCTATACTTCGGGATGATAATATCTTGCAAAGAACCCGCCGATCAAAAACCATCGAGCAATAAAGACTTCTGTGCATCCATTCACAAATCCGAACCCATCAGCATACGTCAGGCACTCGCAGGATTGGATACCATCTTAACAAAAAAAAGTGGTGCCTACGTACTCGAGGACGGTGATGGGTCCATGATAGCCAGGGCTTGGATGACCGAACACGCAACAAAAAGCATTGATATCCAGTATTTTATATTTTCTGTTGACAATGTTGGGCTGATCGCGTGTGACTACCTCGTCCGTGCAGCAGATAGGGGTGTCAAGGTCAGAATCCTCGTGGACGACATCATGGTAGAAGCCGATCCCAGTGATATAATGATCATGGATGCACATCCAAATATAGACATCAAAATCTATAATCCCGGCATGAGCATAGGTAAAAATATCTTTCAAAAAATCGGTAAATTGATGACCGACTTCAGGGGAAGCAACCAAAGAATGCATAACAAGACTTTTATAGCAGATAGGGCAGCAGCCATTACGGGAGGCCGCAATATCGCTGATGAATATTTTGACTATGATCACCAATACAACTTTAGAGATAGAGATATATTTTTGCTCGGTCCCATTGTGCATGATATTCAGACATCATTCGATACTTTCTGGAACGATAAATTAAGTGTACCCATTAGCACCATACTGAAAGATCAGGTGGTCAAAAAGGACGATCCATATAGATACGAAAAACTCCACCAGTATGCCTGCGATTCTTCCAACTATTGGCCACAAATCAGGGAGCGGGTCTCCAGAGTTCCCTTGGCATTTAAGGATATGGTGGACTCGGGATCGCTGATCTGGACGGACAGTATCAAGTACGTATCCGATGATCCTGGCAAAAATGATGGTAGTCAAGGTCTGCTAGGCAGTGGCAAAAGCACAGAAGCATTGATCGATCTCATCAAAGGTGCCCAGTCAACCATAGATATTCAATCTCCTTATCTTGTCACGACAGAGTTGAGCAGAGACTTATTTATCAACGCTACCAAAAGAGGGGTCAAAATCAGCATACTGACCAATAGTCTGGCATCGACTGACAATCTTGAAGCTTTCAGTGGCTACCAAAGGGATAGAAAAAAACTGCTTGATACTGGCATCCAAATCTATGAATTCAGACCAGATGCAGCATGCAGATTTGCCCTGATGACTGGCGACTTGTCACGCAAATTGGACTATACCCCTATTTTTGGCCTCCATGCCAAGACTATGGTCGTTGATGGTCACACTTTAGTCATTGGCACTTTTAATCTGGATCCCAGAAGTGCTCATCTGAATACAGAGTGTATCACTATTATCAATAATAAAACTTTAGCTAAGGGAGTACTGAAAGGTATGGAAGAAGAATTTCAGCCTGAAAACTCCTGGCATACTACCCGCGATTGGAATCCAGATCATCTCGTAAAAAAGTCAAAAAGAGCAGGAGTCTTTGTCAGAAAGATCGTTCCAAAAGGAATTTTATGACATATTTAGATTTCAAAAGGTTTGATATTATCAAAATCAACAATTACCAATTTGTTTCAATGAAACCTTTTAATCAAAACCTTGTTACCCTAAATAAAAATTGAAAAACATGACACCGAAATTTATCTTAACATTATTATTTGGCATACCTGCATGGTTATTGAGTTGTTTTGACCCGTCTAAGGTAACATCATCTGCAGATTCGACAATAGTGCCTCTGGCTGATAAAATCTCTTTCTACACCTTAAGTGCTACTACTCTGGATGGTAATACTATCAGCATGGAGCAATATAGAGGAAAGAAAATCATCATTCTCAATGTCGCATCTAAATGTGGATACACCCCTCAATATGCAGATTGGCAAGCATTTTATGATAAGAATATGGAAAATGCAGTTGTCCTTGGATTTCCCTGCAATCAGTTTATGGGACAAGAGCCTGGCACAGCAGTAGAGATTGAGTCATTTTGTCAAAAAAACTACGGAGTGACCTTCCAGATGTTTGATAAAGTCAATGTCAAAGACGAGGATCAAAGCCCCATCTATCAATGGCTCACTGATCCAGCAAAAAATGGATGGAATAGCGACGTTCCCAGTTGGAATTTTTGCAAGTACCTGATAGATGAGAAGGGAAATCTGACCCATTTTTTTGCTTCAAAAATCAAGCCTGATAGTCCGGAATTTGTAAAAGCTATTGAGTGAAAATATTAGCTCACAGATAGCACAGAGAAGTATAGAAAATAAAAAACTTAACTCCTTCTCTAGCCATCTGTGCAATCTGTGCAATCTGCGAGAAAAAAAACATAACTCCTTCTGTGCAATCTGTGCCATCCGCAAGAAAATAAAAACCTTAACTCCTTCTCTAGCCATCTGTGCAATCTGTGCAATCTGCGAGAAAAAAAAACCTTAACTCCTTCTCTAGCCATCTGTGCAATCTGTGCCATCTGCGAGAAAAAAAACATAACTCCTTCTCTAGCCATCTGTGCAATCTGTGCCATCTGCGAGAAAATAAAAACCTTAACTCCTTCTCTAGCCATCTGTGCAATCTGTGCAATCTGCGAGAAAAAAAACATAACTCCTTCTGTGTCATCTGAGCCATCTGCGAGAAAAAAAATACTTACCTCCTTCTGTGGCCATCTGTGAGAAAAAAATACCTTACCCAATATAATTTCACGATACTTTACGCTAAATGTAAGTTATTTACATATCTTTACGATCTTTAATACTTAGGGTATTATCAGTGCTTATTTAGTTTAAAATAAAGGATACATTAATCATAATCATATTCAATAACTAGCGCACGATGGATAGCAATCTGCAGTCATCAAAAGCCAATTTTGGCACTCTACCTGTCTTCCTGACCGCCATCTCTACCATATTGGGTGCTGTCATGTTTCTCAGATTTGGATTTGCAGTAGGTTCTGTAGGTTTTGCTGGTACATTGCTCATCATTTTGATCGGCCACATGGTCACCATACCTACAGCCATGGCACTAGCGGAGATTGCTACCAACCAAAAAGTAGAAGGTGGCGGCGAATATTTCATTATATCCCGCTCTTTCGGATTAAATATAGGTGCCGCCATAGGGCTGGCATTGTATTTATCACAAGCAATTAGCGTAGCATTCTATATCATTGCATTTGCAGAGTCCTTTGAAGCCATCAAACCATGGATGGAATCTACATTAGGATGGAGCATCTATGACAATAGAGTTTTTAGCATCCCTGGACTCCTCATTCTTATTGCTCTTATGGTGACCAAAGGAGCAGATATGGGAGTCAAAGCTTTGTATGTAGTGGTAGCTATATTATTTTTATCATTGATATTCTTCCTATTTGGCTCCACTCCTTACGGCATGACCTTTGATCAGTCACATCTTATGGAAATGCCTTCTCCTGATAAAGGATTCTTCTATGTTTTTGCCATCATATTTCCGGCATTTACTGGTATGACAGCCGGCGTAGGCTTATCAGGTGATTTGAAAGATCCTAAAAAATCTATTCCTTTAGGAACTCTTGCAGCTACTATCACAGGATTGGTCATCTATATCTTTATAGCTTATAAGCTTGCAGTCAATGCAAGTGCTGAAGATTTGCTCAATGACCAACTCATCATGAGCCAAATTGCCATTTGGGGGCCAATTATTCCTTTGGGATTAGCAGCAGCTACTATTTCATCAGCATTGGGATCATTTATGGTAGCACCTAGAACACTCCAGGCCATCGGAGGAGATGATGTCCTACCCAATAAAAGTGTCAACAAATGGCTGGCTTTGGGGATTCGTGCCACCAATGAACCCCGCAATGCGACTATTTTAACCAGTGTCATAGCCTTGTTTTTTGTGCTCATGGGTGATGTCAATGCGGTAGCTGAGGTCATCTCTATGTTTTTTATGGTGACCTATGGTTCGCTTTGTTTGATCTCATTCTTACAACACTTTGCGGCTGATCCTTCGTATCGTCCATCATTCAAATCAAAGTGGTATATCTCTCTTTTTGGAGCTTTGATCTGTATATATCTGATGTTTAAGATCAATGCAGTATATGCCTTGGCGTCTATTATGTTGATGGCAGTCATATACTTCTATATCACATACAACAATGATAGTAAGGTGGGTATGGCAAAGATTTTCGAAGGGGTCATCAACCAACTGAGTAGAAAAATTCAAGTCTTTTTGCAGAAGACAGAAACAGAAGCTTCGGTACATAACTGGAGACCAGCGGTGATCTGCCTCTCCAAAGACAGTTTTGACAGATATGCCGCTTTCGAAATGCTCAAATGGATATCGCATAGGTATGGTTTCGGCACTTTTATACATTTTGACAAAAATTATTTTTCTAAAGAAACCAAGCAGCTGGCAGATGAAAAACTAAGCAGACTCATCAAAATGGCTGAAATCAGTCGTTCCAATGTATTTCTAGAGACGATCATCTCCCCATCCAATACTGGAGCCATCATTCAAGCCATCCAACAACCCGGCATCTCAGGGCAAGCCAACAATATGATGCTATTCGAATATAAATATGGCGAAACCAAGTGGCTTTCCACCGTCATAGACAATTATAATGTCTTACTATCTGCTAAGTACGATATATGTATCTTACGATCATCAGAAAAAAACTTCGGTTACAAACAAAATATCCATGTTTGGATCAGAAAAGAAGATTACGAAAATGCCAGCTTGATGATCCTGATGTCATATATCATATTGGGACACCCTGATTGGAGCAAAGGCGAGATAAAAATATTTGCCATCATTGCGAAAGAAGACATGAAGCAGGAAAAACAAAATCTCATAGAGTTGACTACCTCGGGTAGGTTGCCTATATCTCCGTCCAATATTACGGTCATATCATGTGCAGAAGGAGAGAATAGAAAAGACATCATCAACAGCCATTCTGCTATGGCAGACCTGACATTAATAGGTTTTCATGAGAGTTTGGTCAAGGTGAAAGGACCCGAGATATTCGATGGGTATGACGATATTACTGACATTTTGTTTGTAAATACACTCAATTCTAAATTTATCAATTGATCCGTTCTAAATTTGACGCATTGCCCTATTTTTGATTTTTCCCCATATTTATAGGGATTACCATTCCCATTTTGGCACACCGTCGTAAAAATGGTATGATTGGTTGTCGTGGTCTATTTTAGCTATGTAAGAATGCAACCCATTGGAAAGGACAAGATAAGGAGCAGACAGTGCCATATTATAAAGTGCAATTTGATCAAAAGTAGATTGGTCTATTTTTACATCCGCTGATTTACACTCTATCAGTATCTTTGGGAGTATGGCCTGATCATACACCACGATGTCAAATCGCTTCATAGTGCCATGTACGTCAATGGCCTTTTCTACCTGTATCCTATTGCGATGTATGCCACAATCATTGATCAGCCACATGACGATCAATTGCCTTACAAACTCCTCAGGCTGGAGCATGAAGTATTTTTTCCTAATGATGTCTTTGACAAAGACTTTATTGTCCCTTTGCGTAAACTCCAATGTATCTTTCCATCGAAGCAAGTCCAGATCAATGGCCTTAGATACTAAATTCAATGGCCAGTTGTTTTTTGGGGTGTTCATTTCTATGAGTCAAATCCTTTTTGATGGTATTGACAAGTATTTGCAAATGGTTTTCACTCTCGTACAGCAATGTTTTGGTGTCAACATTTAAGACTTTACATCCAGCATCGGCCAACATATGAGCGACGTTTCGATGCCACATCCAATGGGAATAATCTGCCACATTACACAAGTAGTCATCGAGGATGATGTAAAATTTACTTTCATCATCGAGCAACAAACCTATCAATTTTTGAGCAGTAGTGTCTTCATTGATGATTCTTTTGATGCCTTTGCTATAAAATGCTTTTTCCAAATAATCATTGACATACTTGGTAGAAAAAGAGATGATGCCTCCATTTCTCATTTGATATATGACGGGCTCGCTTCCAAAAGACATCATAGCTTCTGATAGTGCTCTGGCAATAGGGAGTCGTTCGCTGATAGATACCCGATTCAAATCTTTAATGGCCCATGGTATCCCTTGATGCAGCGAATAATGAACATCCGATGTATGCATCTGAAAGCTAAAAAACGAAAATACACTGTCAAAATTTTGCAGCACTTCTACATTGGCATCCGGTACATCTACATAATACAAATGATTGAAAATGCCCGATGTCACTCTAGTCCATCGATCGTTACTGGTGATACATATCGGAAATAGTGACGTCATTAGTTCGCTGTAGTCTGCATAAAGATCTTCCCATAAAAATTTTCCCTTTAAAGATTTATTATGAATGAGCTTTCGGTACAAATCAGAATTTTGGTTTTTCTCATGTGATATGCCTATTTGCTTTAGCTGATCATATTGTTCATTTATTTCATCCACAATATTTAATTGCGCCTGATGATAATAGGATGTCGTGCGATCCAGTAGCGATTCATCAATATCTATCTCATCGGAAAGTTTTTGTCGGAGTGTTTCAAATCTACTCCATGCATCATATATTCTGTTCCAGTCAGCTAGGTCAAATCTCTTTAATATGTTGATAATACTCTTACTTTTCGGGCTTCTTTGATCTAAAAATACACTCCATTGATAGTAAGATATGTGGCTCTGCATTTTCTGAATAATCAGATTTATATCTGCAGTCAGTCTATCAACATACTCCTTTTGTTTCACAAAACTCAACGTATTGAGCTCAAATACTTGTGAAAATATATTGGATTCGTTGATTTTTTTGGTCAAGGATCTTAGTTTAGCCTCCAGTACTTGCAACTCAGGATGATCATGATTGAGTGTATTGACAGATTTCAAAAATATGAACCCATTATCAGAAGTCTCCAAGGTATATTTGTCCAACACTTCCAGATAACTTTGTAGGCGAAGTATGGCATCCGGCCGAGATAATTCTGCAGATACTTTTTGGATGACATTTTTGAGTGCCAGTTGCACTTGGATACTGTCCACTTCTTTCATCAATACCACTTCTTCATGGCTTAGTTTTTTCATTTCACCACGCAAAGGATTCCACAAGCTTTTTTGAGCTTCTACCTTACTTTTTGTATGATAAAATCTTTGCAATTGGTGGATGATCAGGCCTATAGATAGTTTCATGCCATTGATCCAGTCCTTATGTGTTCGATCATATTGGTCAGATATCGAGATGTGCAAATCATAATACCTATCCGTCAGGTCTTTTGCAGTAGCTTGAAGGTAGGTCAATTGCTCCAGCGTATTTGACAATTGAGCAGATACCAAACAAGAAGTGTTGATATCTGTACTCATACTTTGATTGTTGAAAAGCTCAAAATCTTTTTGATATAGCTTCAATGCAGCTGAAATATCTTGCGAAATAAGTTCAGCTTCCTCACCACCAAAATGGATAGGCTGATGTGACATTTCCACCTGCAACAACTTGACTCTTGGGTCAGATCCCAATGTCAGATATTCATCCATTTGAGCTCTGAACGGTGAATTATGGGTTTCATTGCCATATTTAAGATCGAAAGCCTTCAGTATTGATTGGTTGTAATGAGGATAATAATAGTCCGCATCCTGATCCTGACATAACGGTTCAGGGGCAGCTTTGTTGACTTTGATCTGAATGTATTCGTAATCCTGCTCTGATAAATGTGAAAGTAAGGAGCAATCTAGTATCAGGTGTCCTAGACCTACTGATTGAAATAATGCTATCAAAGCACTCTTCTGCCCTTCCTCCTTAATGACAATTAAAGAAGATTTTTTTTCTTTCAGATGTCTGACTACTCGCAGCATGATGGTATGCAAAGCTGCGTGGTGAGTATCATACCCGATATTGGCTAAAGTATGGCTACTTTTCAATACTTTTTCCTGCTCGGCTGAATATAAAAAATGATTGTTGTGGCGCATTTCTTTTTAAAATGTGATCAAACAGACTCTTTATCAAAATACAAAGATATATATTTTTTTTGATATATATCAATTACATTTATATGGTAATCGCTTTTGAAAGACCAAAATACTAACAACCCTATGTCCCAAAATTTCTGAACTCATGACTCCGATTCAATATAATAACGCCTGTCTGCCTACGGCATGGCCTGTCTGCCTAGGCACAGCAGATCGTGGCCTTCCAATCTCTGATTGCAAGAATATCGATATATTGCATTCAAAAAATGCAATGCCAATATATACACCAAAGCACTTCTTGTCCACTGTCTCAAGCCTGCGGCAATTAAAAAATTATCTACTTTTTATGGCTTTAAAATTGTGCGAGACCTGATGTACTGCATTTATTTATCCAACGCTCAAATCTTAACTATTTCAAGATTTTGAGCAAAAATAAACTATTTGTGACAAGTGTAAAAGGTAATTTTTTGACCTACTTTTTGTACACCTATGTATGTATTTCTTCGCCTTCCATCCTGCTGACTGCTACCGTTGCGATGGCATTTCCCACTACGTTGGTAGCAGTACGTCCCATATCCAAAAATTGGTCGATGGGCAGCAATATGGCTATCCCTATCTCTGGTATACCAAAACCGGCTATCGTAGCAGCTATTACTACCAAAGAAGCCCTTGGTACAGCAGCTATACCTTTGCTGGTCACCATGAGTACCAGTAGCATCGTGATTTGTTGTGTGAGGGTTAGGTCCACGCCATACGCCTGAGCGATCAATATCGAACCAAAAGTCATATACATCATTGATCCATCCAGATTGAACGAATATCCAAGAGGCAATACAAAACTAGTGATGGTATCTTTGACCCCGAAACGCTCCAATTGATTGAGTAGTTTGGGGTAAGCTGCCTCGCTACTTGCGGTTGCAAATGCCAGAATAAGTGGCTCCTTAATGTGTGACAACAATGTCCATACACGTTTTCTTACAAAATAATAACCAAATGCAAGTAATATGCCCCACAAAATCATAAGTGCAAGATAGAACTGTACAACCACTTTCCCATACTGTACCATGATACCCAGTCCCTGCTCAGCGATAACGATGGAGATGGCACTAAATACGGCAAGTGGGGCCAGCCACATAATCATATTGGTAAGTTTGAGCATGACATGCGCGAGAGAGTCCATAGCTCTCACGATCGGCAATCCTTTTTCTCCTATCGCAGCAGTTGCCAACCCGAATAGCACAGAAAATATGACTATCTGAAGTACCATTTTATGGCTCGATAATGCCACAAAAATATTCTCAGGTATCAACTGCTC
>JBATLS010000683.1:0-4915 GCA_049289435.1 Saprospiraceae bacterium
ACTTACTTCTTAGCACCAATAGTGGCTGGGGGAGTTGCTTTCAAGTGGTATAGAAATGACACTTTGTTGACTGGTCAAAACAATGCTACTTTGAGCATCTCCATAGGAGGCATATATCGGTTGGACGTTAGTAATGCACAGGGCTGTATCCAATCTGCCAAGATTACGATGATAGTAAAAAATAAACCAAGAGTAGAATTTGGGCTCATCCCTCCTCTCAATAAATGCGAGGGAGATACAGTTTATCTTTATGCTGGAGCAGATGGGATAAAAATAGAATGGTTTAAGGATGGGGTTCAGTTTCCAAATATTTTGAATATATACAAAGTCACTTCATCAGGTACATATAGAGTTGTTGTGACTAATAGTGCCAACTGTGTTAACAGTGATGAATTAAAGATCAGTTACTTTGCAAAGTCTGTCATAGAAGATCTACCACCCATCATCAATGCTTGTCAGGGTACATCACCAGTAATTACCGCTAAGGTGACAGATTTTCAAAGTTTGCAGTGGTATTATGAAAACAATCCAATCAACGGGGCTAATGGCCTAAGTATCACCGCCAATAATAGTGGAACATATAGCATAGAAGCGACCAATCTGGCTGGCTGTAAGGTGCGAAAGAGCACCAGAGTAGATATCAGGTCACTTCCAGTAGTCAATTTAGGTTCGGAAATTACCTCTTGTATTGGCTCGCCCTTGTCACTCAACGCTGGCTCAGAAGGTGTCAGATATAGATGGGCCAAGGACGGAGTTTCAATAGCTGATACCACCAGCTTATTGCCGGTCAATCAAAATGGAAAATATCAAGTCACCGTCACCAATCAATTCAATTGTTCAACAAAATCGGAAGTAAACGTAGCTTTCATTGCTGGCCCCACGGTGACGCTCAATGGAGATAAGACCATATGCGAAGGGCAAAGCCATTTTATCATAGCGACTACCAATGCTGTTGGACCAGAAATAAGATGGTTGAAAGATGGGTCAATCATAGACTTTGAGCACTCATTGTCATTGGCGGTGACTCAAAAAGGAACTTATGAGGTCAGTATAATAGGCGGTAGTCCCGCTTGTGAAGTTAGAAAATCTGTAGTGGTCAATGTCCATCCACGGCCAGCACTCAATCTGGGCAATGACCAAACACTGTGTGAAGGTCAGCCATATCCAATCTTGACTGCTGGAGTATCCAATTCTTCCTTCGTTTGGACATTGAATGGGGTGACCATTTCTGATTCGAGTGCTGTCATTGCCAACAAATCTGGTACATATATCGTGAGGGTCAAAAATAGTTTTGATTGTGAGCGAACAGAACGAGTTAAAATTACTATAGATTCGTTGCCGATTATACTTCTTCAGAATGAATATATCCAATGTGGAAATGCAACGGTTTTGATCGCCCCACTAACCAACGGGGTCAAATTTGAATGGAAGAAAAATGATACCATTATCATTGGTCAAATTAATAAAACCATTTCTCTTTCAACTCCAGGTAATTATTCTGTCAAAGTAGAAGGAAGCACAGGTTGTAAAACTGAAAAATCATTTAAAGTGACTATGAGACCCATTCCAATAGTAAGCTTAGGGATCGATACCTCCTTGTGCCCCGAACAGATACGTATATTGAAAGCTGGGAAGCATACTTCTTACAAATGGTCAGACGGATCCATAGGAGACACTTTGACTGTAAATGCTGGCAAACCAACCAATCTATCTGTAGCCAATTATACGGTCACAGTCACCAATGAATTTGGATGCCAAAGTAGTGATACGATCAATATCACCTTGTTTCCAATACTAAAACCCAATATCACCGCACCAAAAACTACCATCTGCTCGGGAGAGTCTGTACAATTGACAGCATCAGGTGGTCAGATATACACTTGGACAGATCCTAATGGTAATTCTTTATCTACACTAAAAGATTCCATTACAATAGCTAAGCCAGATAAGACCACTACCTATACTGTTTCTGTTACTAACAACCTTTGTAGCCAATCCATAGAACAAAAAAGCATTGAGATCAAAGTATTTCCTATTGCCCATATTTCTGCAGGAAAAGATACATGCGCTATTTCGGGCAAAAGTATCAGATTGTTTGCCACTGGAGGCGTAGCATATCAATGGGACAATCAGTCACTGATCAACGGATCATCAGATGTACCTAACCCTCTGATCACTGTCACAGGAGAGACAATTTTCAATGTTACCATCACCGACGTTAATGGTTGTACTTACACAGATGACGTAAAAGTATGTGCCAAAAATGAAAATATTAAATTTGTTACCATCATTACCCCTAATGGGGATGGTAAAAATGATGTGTTATTTTTTGAAGGTCTAAATGATTTTCCAAACAATGAATTGCAGATATTCAACAGGTGGGGAAAAGTCATTTTCATAGCTCAAAACTATCAGTTTGATGGAGAATTGTTTGATGGATCAGTGGGAGGCAACAGATTACCTGCGGACACCTACTATTACATATTAAGATATGATAAACAAACTGTCAAAAGTGCTTTGACCATATTGTGGAATCAATAATTTAAATGAAAATGCAGCAAAAATATATTTTTACATTCGCTTTTCTTTATGTTTTTGGAGTTGCAATAGGTCAACAGATTCCTAATAGCACACACATCACAGAAACCAGAGCATATTGGAATCCTGCACTGATCGCTCCTAACAATGATATCGTATTTGATGCACTCTTTAGGATGCAATGGATAGGTTTTAATGGAGCACCGATGTCAGGTTTTATATCTTACCAAAATCCATTAAAAAAGACAAATACTTCGATTGGCGGAGGTTTAAATTTTGATAAGACTGGACCTGTTAGTAAAGTAGGATTGCAACTCAATTATGCTTACAAACTCAAACAATTGGCCAATAGATATGATCAATTTTCGATGGGTCTATCTGCTCACATCCAGCAATATAGCTTCAATGGGAGCAATGAAATATTTAATGATGACGACGACCCATTGATTCTCAATAATAGGTCTGGTAGTTTTTTCCCGTCCTTTGGAGGTGGATTTTATTATATCAGTGATAACAGAATGTTTAAAAAGAATGCTTTTTTTGCAGGTGCAGCAATTCAGCAGGGGCTCACGACCAAAGTATTGATCAATGATTTTGACCAACAAAGAGTGAGGCATTATAACTTTAACCTTGGAGCCAGACTCGTCAGATACGAAACCTATTTGGAGCCAATGGTTACCGTCAATATGGTAAGCCCGCAACTAGTGGATGTGTTGTATAGTCTAAAGTTGGAACAAGAAAATACCTTTTGGTCAGGTATCGGGTACTCTAGTGCAAGCATGGTAGCATTGCAAGGCGGTGTCATTGTCAATGATTTTGGACAAAACAATGCCAGACTCAGGATCGGTGCTTTGGCTACTTATGGACTGGGCTCAACAATAAGTACCATCGGGCCAAGCTTTGAATTATATATAGGATATTTTCTCAAAAATTAATATGATACCTCCAACTATTCACCAATCAATAGAACACATAAGGGCGATTGTTAAAGAGATATTGGTCGAAGCAGAACCAGGTCATGATTGGTTGCACGTAGAGCGTGTTTGGCACAATGCACTATTAATCATGGATGATGATCCGAATGTCAATCGGGATATTGTAGAGTTAGCCGTGGTCTTGCATGATATTGCGGATAGCAAATTTAATGACGGCGACGAAGATATAGGCCCTGAAAAAGCTCGGAAAATCATGATTGATCAAGGGATAGACCATAAGACGGTGAAAGATGTGATACAAATCATTCAGTGTATGTCTTTCAAAAATTCTTTTGATTCGCATCCTTATTCAAGTATAGAACTCCATGTAGTACAAGATGCTGACAAGCTGGATGCTATAGGTGCTGTAGGCATTGCCAGAGCGTTTACCTTTGGCGGGCATTTTGGCAGGAGACTATATGATGTCAATGTTCCTGTGGTTGAATTTAAAAATAAAGAGGAGTATAAAAAATACATAGGCACCACCATCAATCATTTTTATGAAAAATTATTTAAATTATCAGGGATGATGAAAACCGATAAAGGGAAAGACATGGCCTTGCAAAGACACGATTTCATGTTAGGTTTTTTAGATCAGTTCTCTTTAGAAATAGGACAGAACACAATTATTCACCCAGATGATGATTTATAAAGTACAACTTTATTAAATTTTTATTTAATATGTTTTTAGAATAGTGATTAATTTTGCCTACTTTTATGATAATATTAGCAATAATTGATGTTATAAAGTCGTCTTTTAGATGTAAATAAGTATTTTTTATAGAGTATGGTTATAATTTTTTTTAGTTGCTATTCTATGCTTTATGGTTCTGGCAATAAAATAACCAACGAATTTAGTGAACTAAATGAGACGATTGTTTTGAAGGCAGGTTCATAAGATATTGATTATAAAGCAATAAAAATCTAAACATACTCTTAATTGCGAAGCCTCATTACTGATTTCTACCATTTGAAGAATTATATAAAAAAATAAGTATGCAAACTATAAAGGCTTACGAGAAAAAAAATGATAATACTGGAAAAATAATTTCATTCATTATTCATGCATTGCTCCTGCTGATCGCATTCTTTTACTATTTACCTAAAGTAGATAATACGTTATTGGAAGATAAGCCACCGTATGCCGTCAAAGTTGATTTTACATTTGAGGAGAGCTCGATGAGTAAGTTTGCACACGATGATGCTGGCAAACAGAGGGCTAAATCAGAGAGTGCCCCGGCAGAAGAAAAACCGCAGGAAGAAATCAAGCCTGAACAGGTGACTAAACCTCAGGAAATCGAAGTGACCAAACCGGAGATCATCGAAATCACCCAACCAGTCATAAAGTTACCTAGTCCGGTATTTATACCTACCGAAGATCCAGTGATTACTAAGTCTCCAGC
>JBATLS010000684.1:0-4044 GCA_049289435.1 Saprospiraceae bacterium
TGAAACTCCGCATCTCCGACTGCAAGTACTTCATCCACTATCAAAATCTCTGGCTCAAGGTGTGCAGCCACGGCAAAAGCCAGACGTACATACATACCACTGCTATATCTCTTGACTGGTGTGTCCAAAAACCGTTCCACCTCGGCAAAATCTACTATCTCATCAAATTTTCTTTTTATTTCTGCTCGGCTCATCCCCAATATGGCACCATTGAGATAAATATTTTCTCGTCCGGTCAGTTCAGGGTGAAAGCCTGTTCCTACTTCCAGCAGACTGGCCACACGGCCATTGAGCGTTATCCTTCCAGTAGTTGGCTCCGTAATACGGCTTAGGACTTTTAGTAAAGTACTTTTTCCTGCACCATTTCGGCCTATTATGCCTACCCGATCTCCCTGATTTATTTCAAAATTGATGTCTTTGAGTGCCCAAAATTCTTCTTTGGACTCAAAACCATGCGACAAAAGTGTATCTGACTTTTTCTTATTGAAATTGAATAATTGCTTTGCCTTATTGGCGATGACATCACGCAAGGCTGTATAACTCTCTTGCCCTTCATGACTGATCATGTATGACTTGGAAAGGTTTTCTACTTTTATAATCGGATTGGTCATAAGGTGTTAGTCCCGATAGCTTTCGGAATTAGGTGTTGATGGTTGATAAGGTTGAAAATGTTTATTTGTTTATTTGTTTATTTGGTCTTTGGTCTTTGGTCTTTGGTCTTTGGGTTAATCAAAACTTAATCAATCGTAAATCGTATTTCGTATTTCGTATTTCGTACTTCATAAATCGTATTTCGTACTTCTAAATAAGATCAGCAAAGGTTTTTTCCATCTTCCTAAACTGATAAATTCCTAACCACAAAAATAGTGCTACAATCACCATGCTCAAGATAAAACCATCCCAATTGACCAGTGCATCGCCACCCAGAATACACCATCTGAAACCATCGATTACACCTACCATTGGATTTAGCGAATACAAAAACTGCCATTTGTCAGGTACGATACTGCTGCTAAATCCTACCGGAGAGATATACAAACCAAACTGGACAATAAAGGGTACAATGTATCTGAAATCCCGGTACTTTACATTCAATGCGGTAAGCCACAGTCCTGGCCCTATACTGGCCAAAAAAGCTATGACTATAAAAACCGGAAGAAATAATAAATGGATCGATGGCGCAAACTGGTAGTACACCATCAAAGCCACAAGTATCACAAAAGATATCAGAAAATCAATAAAACTGGTGATCACTGCGGCAGTAGGTATGATCAGTCTTGGGAAATAAACTTTAGAAATCAAATTGGCATTTCCGATGAGACTGGTACTGGCTTCACTCAGTGCATTTGAAAAAAACTGCCACGGCAGTAGAGCTGCATACACCATGATGGCATAAGGTGCCGCACCTTCTGACGGGAGCTGGGCTATACTGCCAAATACCACCGTAAACACAAGCATCGTCAACAGGGGTCTGATGATACTCCATGCTATCCCTAGAACTGTTTGTTTGTAACGCACCTTGATATCTCTCCAGCTCAAGATATAAAACAATTCGCGGAAGCGCCATAAATCAGCCCAATAGTTTTTTTCCAATCTGCCGGGTTCTATAATTATTTGATGCATGGGTGAAAAAATTGAAAAAACGTTATTATACTTTTAGCGGTGAAATCAGCACAACGATCCCGTCGCCAGTGACAAATTTCATTCAAGAGCACTAAAATCACATATCATTTCGACGATAAATAAACAAACTACCCATATCACTCATCATCGACATACATTTGACTTCGTCTGGAGTAGGTACATAGGTAAACAGGACATATTTTAGCCCCAATTGTTTCAATTTTGGGTTGCATGGATGTACGACAATAGAATAATTATCGTTGACGGTTTCATTTTCGTGCAATTGAAAATAGATACCGTCCTCATACCCCGGCTGATATACCATATTGATGTGAGCGTATCTGTTGTACACAAAATTATCTTTGCCGGATGGGTCCAAAATTTTCATATCATCTAGGGGTGGAATGGCTTTTTGACCATTGATCAGGTTGATGCCATTGGCTTTTAGGAGATTTGACATCATTTGGTTGCCATATATTGCCCATCGGGCACCCCTATCTTTGGCTTCTATATCGGCAGAAACCTTAACCAATGGATTGTCCAAGACAGCCGACAAACCTTGGGTCAACGGGTGGATTTTTAGATTATTAAAATTGACCCCCAATAAAATCATACTCAGGATCAGAGTCATATATTTGTAATTGCTATATCGTATCAACAAATATACTATAGTCATCAGCAATGTCACTATCCCCACTTGTCTGGAGGTAAAAAAAGACTCAGTTTCAGTATTAATATTGGCACTAACTAATTTTAAAAAAACAAAAGTAACCAAAGCCAACACACCAAATTCTTTCCACGAAAAATGCTCGGGAGTCTCACCACTTCGTCTGCCTAAATACGCTATCAGCAATATACAATTTGCCAAACCAAGCATCGGCAATGTCCTGTATGATGGTGAAAAAAACATCAACGAAATCCTACTCAGAAAAGATGGAAAGCCAATCACAACCCAAATTAAAAAAACAAAAACAATACCCGACAATAAAATCAATACCCAATCAATTTTTTTCGTTTTGAGATAATCCATCACAATCCCATAATATACCATCGGAAAAAACATGATAAAGCTACTTACTTCGCAGATATTTAGCCAGTTTTTGGGATATGTAGCGCCATTCATATACATACCGTAAAACTCCGAAAACAGCTTCCCTCCTTTCAAATCTCCTCCAGTGGCCACTCTTTTGCCGGGATATGCTGTGTTCAACATGATTTCTACCGTTCCTTTGATTTGCTCATAATATTGAAAAAGAAAAAACACAAATGCAGCCCCGGTAATGCCTGCAACAATGGCTTTAAATTTGAATGAATTTTGAAATTTAGGTATTCCACTAGAGAGTATATATCCCACCAAAACCGCCATGAGGATATACACCAGCGGAACTTGCCAAGCAGGATACATGTGTCCGGTGACAAAAGTATTGGCAGCAACCAACAATACCCACGCCCAGAAAATGATGGCTTTCTTATCCTTGCTATACAGTAAATATGCTATCGAAATAAAAATGAAATTGACCAAGATCATCAGTCCTGCGATCGAATATGACCACCATTGCACCGCACTGGATGAAAAAATAAAAAATGCCCCAAATAGCGAAAGCCAGAATTGGTTTCTGGTGAGCAGCATAAAAAAAAGAAAACTGCTTATGATAGAAAAGAAAATAGTAAAATTCCAATTGAATGCAAAACTTCGTCCTACATCGCCAAAAGAAAGTACTTTGGCTGACCAGGACTGAGGATACAAAATAAGTTTTAAATCAGATAAAGAAAATGGTTGATCCGTGTTGACTTTTGTACCAGCATCAGTTTTAATATTTCCAATATTTAAGCCCACGGGAGTGCCTACCATCCACTCATCTTGTCTGACGCCTTGTGGCTTGCCCCAGATCAAACTCTTTGGCTCTTTTATACCGAACACGATATCCCACATTGCTACAGATGATGTATGCAGTTTGAAGCAACTCGCTAATATATATAGCAAAAACATGGATATCAAGAAGATTTTCACTTTATTGTCAAAAACGATCAAAACGGTATCTGATGTTCTTTGTGGAGTATCCAAAACTACAGCAGTCTTGATTACAGTCTCTGGAGCAACTTTCTTAGAATGTTTGTTTTTTGCCATCTCGCAATTTTTCCTGGGAAGTGAATGAAAAACACATTATAGATATTTAGGTTATAGATATTTAGATAATACTAAAAAGTAAGTAGATTTGCAAAACTAAAAATATAATCAAATACTACAAACGCTCATTTAACAGCAAAATTAGTAAATTCTTCGTATTATGTCTTATAAACCAAATATGGTGAGAATAGATAAAATTATTTTACTTTTGCAACTTGAAGTGGTAACATTTAGATTTACACTGAATCTTGACATGAGTTCTCATTGCTTCTTTTCAGCAGAAACTATATCTT
>JBATLS010000685.1:0-6883 GCA_049289435.1 Saprospiraceae bacterium
ATACTGTACACTCACCCAATTGGTTTTTGAGCATAGGATTATTGCTCGAACATGAGCCTCTAAATTCTTGCCCTGTCACTACATGGCGCAAATTGATCAGTAAGAAGGAAACTCCAAATATAACGAAAATTATTGCTAATATATATATAAACTCTATCATCTATAAGTATTTGTACTAATGAAACAAAGGTAATTTTATTATTGTTCAAATACATAAGTTTCCTCAAAATTTTGATTTTCTTAACGTCTTATACTCAAGATGCGTGTTACAGACTATACCCAAGCACACTATTACCTAAATATCTATAATCAATGTACTAAATGTCGAATGTACCCTGATAAAGCTTTAACTTTGGACCTTTGAAAGATAAAATGTAAATGCAACTGAATGAATAAAAAGGATAAATTAGTAGCGTTCGAAAGGCTATTGGATATCATGGAGGAGTTGAGAGCTAAATGTCCGTGGGATAAAAAACAAACTATGCAATCACTGCGAATACTTACCATTGAAGAAACATATGAACTTTCTGACGCTATCATGAATAATGATTTGGGAGAAATAAAAGAAGAAATAGGTGACTTATTGTTGCATATGGTATTTTATGCCAAGATAGGGGAGGAGCAAAAATCTTTTGATATCGCTGATTCGCTGCATGCTGTATGTGATAAATTGGTAAAAAGACATCCACATATATATGGTGATGTGACCGTAAAAGACGAAGCTGAGGTGAAACGAAATTGGGAGCAAATAAAACTGTCAGAAGGAAAAAAGTCTGTATTGTCAGGGGTGCCCATAAGTTTGCCCGCCATGGTAAAAGCCTACAGGATGCAAGAAAAAACAGCGCAAGTAGGATTTGAATGGAAAAATAAAGAAGACGTATGGGCGAAAGTGGAAGAGGAAATGATGGAATTTAAAGAAGTATCACAAGGCAATGACCAAGCTGCAAAAGAAAATGAATTTGGTGACATTCTATTTTCGCTGATCAATTATGCTCGATTTAACGATATAAATCCAGAAACGGCATTGGAGAAAGTCAATAAAAAATTTAAAGCGAGATTTGAATATATAGAAGCAAATGCCGCAAAGTCCATGGAAGACATGTCGCTGGATGAGATGGATGCATTGTGGAATCAGGCAAAAAAACTTCAAGGGTAATTTAGGGTTTTGGGAATAGATATGGTTGATAGGGTTGATAGGGTTGATGGTTGATAGGGTTTATAAGGTTTATGGTTTATAAGGTTGATGGTTGAGATGTTAATCATTAAGCATTCAACATTCAACATTCAACATTCAACATTTAACATTTAAAAATGAGGGTTTAGGCGATAGGGATTGGCTCTTTGCATGTATTTATTCGATTTATTCTATTTAACATAATATTAATTATAGGAACAATATGATAATTAAAAAAGTAAGCACTAATTACACATAATGCCTACTTATTAGAATTTATCTACAGTTTACTAAATTGTATTTTAAAAACCAAAGCCGCCCATACCACCCATGGATTTTTGGAATTCTTCCATGGTCAATTTTTTATAGCCTTTGGTATCCAAAATAAAATTGGCTTCGGTGACGGTATCTTTTACTTCCTTGGCAGACATGGTGATGCTCATTTTTGGGTTGTTGATGGTAAACTCCATAGTGAAGCCAGCAAACTCAAGAGTCTGAAATCCTTGCACCAAATTAGCCTTCGTCTTTATATCTTCAGTCACGTAACCAGTCACGGTGGTACCTTCCATCTCAGGATTAGTAATGGTCATTTTATAACAATTGTACCCAAGTATATTTTTAGTATCATTTTTGTCATAAGTGATGCTGGATTGTGCAGAAATCTCTTTTTGCTGTTGGGTCTGGTTTTCGTCCAATTTGGATTCGATCCAGCTTTTGTTTCCCATAGCATCAAACAGCATATTCATTTTATTTGCTGCCTTGTCCACATTGACTTGAATTTTTACCATACCGCCCATCATATCCATCTTAGTGACGTATTGCTCATCCTTGAATGATACTTCGGTTTGAGAACCTTTCATCATTTCTAAGCCCATAGCCATTTGCGGGTCTTCTGCACTTACTTTGGTGATTTCCATTTTGATCGTTCCTTTGTCAATAGTTTTTTGAGCTGATACGACGTAACTATTTGATAATAGGAAAGTTAACATAATTAAAGAAAAGATGTTTTTCATTGATTTCAATTTTGAATTAAATAATATTTAGGTTTAAGAATAATCAAGTCTAAAATGTAAATTCGTTTCAATAAGTTTCATTTTACAACAATAATTTATGAAATTTAAGAAATAATTATTGTTTTATTTTACACAACTCTCAGTGTGTGACATTGTAAAAGGATAAGTTTTGCCTATGAGTACATTATATTTTGCCTGCAATTCCAATGGCATAGCATCCGGTTGATGTACCATGTTGGCAGGAATTTCGCTTAATTCTGGTATCCAATATTTTATAAATCTGCCATCCGGGTCATATTTTTTTGACTGGGAGAGAATATTCAGGCATTTGTCTTCTCTTGGACCATTGCCAACGCCAGCTATATAATTCCAATTTACATAATTAGAACAAGGATCGTAGTCTATCAACATTGATTCAAAATATTCGGCCCCCATCAACCAATTCAATTTGAGATCTTTGACTAAAAAACTGGCTGTATTTTGCCTGCCTCTATTGGACATGTATCCCGTTTGATTGAGTTGGCGCATGTTGCCATCTATAAGTGGTAGGCCAGTTAGTCCATTTTGCCACCGATCAAACAACTCAAAATCAACTTCACCTCCATTGTCAATCATTTTGATACCAGATTTTTGAAATATTTTGTTACCATACTTTTTGCCCATCAATCTCAAATAATCCCGCCAAAGCAGTTCATAATACAACCAATATGTCGAATCAGTTTTCCCCCTTTCGGATTCATATTGCGCTATTTTATCTACCAGATATTTTGGAGAGATGCAGCCTATAGATAACCAAGCTGATAGTTTGCTGGAAAAATCCCAACCAAACATATCGTTTCTGGTCACTTTATACTGACTTAGTTGACCCGTTTCCCAAAAATAATAGTCCAACTGTTTTAGTGCTTCAGACTCTCCTCCTATAAATCGTTTGTTTTCTTCATGAGCTTCAATTACATTTTCGATTCCCAAGCTTTTGAGTGATGTCACCTCTCCCCTATCCATATCAATGTCTGGAAAAGGTATATATATTGGGGTTTCCAGTGGTTTTCTTATTGGTACAATATTTTCTATTTCTTTTCTGTAAGCTGCAAAGACATCGGGCGCCTGACTCACAGGAAAAGGTAAGTCCGCTGTATGGTACAACATTTTGCCTCTGACAAATCTGAGCTCCAGTCCTATGGTCCATAATCTTTTTTCTAAATTATCCTGGACATCGACTTCCTCTTGGGTTCGCTCCCGATTACAATACACCCAGGTGGATTTGATTTGATCGGCTATTAAAAAGACTTCCTCTTCGGGTATGCCTACTCTGATGATCAAGTCGCTACCCAATTTCCGAAGACTATTTCTTAAATCCAAGACGGATTCTATCAGAAACTTGGCTCTAAATTTTCCGATTTTGGGGAATCCAAATGATGTTTTACCACTTAAAACTCTAATATCAAAAACATACACAGGTAAAATAGAGTCAGCTTTTGTTAGTGCTTCTGTCAGAGCTTCATTGTCGTGAATTCTTAAATCATTCCTGAACCAGACTATGGCCTTTTGATCCATTAGATCGTACTTTTCATTGGACTTGTGAAACATGGGGATTGACCAAATGTTCTGAAAATTGATCTAATAGTATAGAATCTAATCACAACTACATGTTTCATATTTGTTTCGAGATACTTTTGTTGTGAACAATTTACTGTATTCGCTTCACTTCTTTTACTAATTCTTCAAATTCCTGTTTGAATGCTTCATATTCAGGAGTTGCTGGTCCTGAAAAACCTGTATGAATTTTATACATGCGATTATTCCTGTCGGTGATGATCAATGTTGGGTATGACATGATTTTGTCCAGTTGAGGAATACTTTTGACCGCTTCTTTTTTATCATAATATCCTCCGTAAAGTACTTCATGGGTTATGTTCATTTTTTGTTTAAATCTTTGCAGTGCTGCTTTAGATTTTGCGGACTCTTTATATCTTTCAAATCCAATAGTAATGATGGCTATATCTTCGTCTGGATGAGCATCAATATATTCTTTCAAAAACTTGGTTTCGTCCATACAATTAGGGCACCAGGTCCCCATGATTTGCACTATTTTGACCTTGTTTTTGTATATTGGATCATTGATACTTACCAATTTGCCAGACTCATTTTCAAATGTAAAGTTGAGTGGTTTGTCATCAGTGGCTTTGGTGAGTGTATATGCATCGCCGAGCACAACTTTGTCATTTTTGATGGCTTGCCAATTGGTGGTATAATCACTTTTGGATCTAAATGTACCAGTGATCGTGCCATCCTCGAGTATTTTGCCGAGAAATAAGAAAGCATGAGCTCCATCAAAGACGGATAGGTATAGTTTGTTTTTCAAGACTTTACCGTCCAAATATCGGTAATCACCAGTCTCTGTCAGAAAAGTGCCTGTCAACTGATCTCCTTTTTGTTCAAATAGCCCAATGGCTTTGTACTCATCTGCTGTCCCTATCTCAAAGGTACAGTCCCACTTGCCATCTGCGGACGTTGCATCTCCATTATAGACTCCTGCAAATCTATCAGCTACCCCATGTACCGCCTTAAATGGAATACGAAGACTATCTTTATAATGAATGATCCAATCACCTTCCATGACGCCATCTTCATAAATGGCCTTAATCTGTGTGTCATATACCGGAAAATCTATGACTACCGTATCCTTGGCAGTAGCTATGTCCCTACCGAATGTGATATCCTTGACTTCGATCCTTTCGGACCCATTGTGTATGACAATATGAAAAATGGAATCATTTTTGTAAATCACTTCAAAATTGAATGGTAACTCCGATTCAGTCTCAAATTTTTTAACAACATCCCTATCATCTCCATACTGCTGTACTGGCGGTCTGTCCAACAAAAGTGTACCACGCCAGATGCCAGGAGGTATTTTTTCAAATGTCTCATTGGGTGCGACACAACCTAGTGCGAATATGATGGCAGTCATTATAGTGATCCTAATCATTATAAGGGATTTATAGTAATACAGTTGAAGTGAAATATTGATGATAGAAACAAAATAAAAATATGTTTTGAAATCACTCCATTAAAACAAGTCTAAAGAAGATCCATCAAAGATATAAATATTAATGACCTTTCAAGTCAATATTTAACTGCGAATATAATCGGATAATAAATCCAGTGTCGTTTTGCGAAGGAATATTATTGGGTGTATCCCAAAATTTCACTTTTATGCAATTTCTTTTTAGATTACCCCATCCCTTAAGGGAGCTAAAAAGAAATTGGCCATCAATTAATGCAAAAATGGGATACACCCATATTATTTGATTTTTAGTTTTGATTGATCAATCACCCTTATCACCTACAAAGGTGTCTTCTTTATTTCTAAAGAGCACATTGAATGTGGTCAAGCTCCCATATATCCGAGTAATATATTGTTGCAGATTGACTTTATCTTCATCACTCAGATGACTGGCATTGATGCGTTGTTCCATCACTCTGAGCCTGTCTCTCACCATGACGATCTTATGGAAAAAAGTATCTATAGGAATTTCTTTGGGTTTTAAGGAAGGATCATCGGGCTGGAGTATCATGACGCCATTGTGCCATTTGTCACCCAAAGGAATCACTTCTGAGATATCAGACCAGGTTTTTAAAATTTTAATCAAGGACTTTTCAGCTTCTGAAAACGAAACTTTATCATCAGCGTCTATCTGTTCGATAATCTCCCAAGCGCTGTACTCTTTACCTACCAGTTTGATACCATAGGTAATAAAGCATACTCTATATGCTATCACTTCTGCTCCTATGACTACGCCATCTCCGAATGCCGGATGCTTTACTCTGGATCCTGTTCCTAATATATTTGCCATGCCAATGTTTATAATTTATGGATTAATAAGGGTAAAGATAAACATAAAACATATATGAGTTTAATAGAATATGATTTTTTTAATTAGGTAATACTGGAGGCACAAGTTGCAAACTTGCGACAGAAGGTGTCTGAATCACGGATTGGCACGGATTATGTGATGTCACGGTTTTTTGAATTTGTTTTATCATAATAATGGCTTGTAACCTTCTTCCCCAATTTTGCTTCTTTCGTTAACAGCGTAAAAGGCATTGGTGATTAGATTTAAGAAGACACGCCCGATGTCATGGGGGATGAAACACTGATCAATTCACTAAATAGGAAACTCAAACAGATATTTAATCTTTGATAGTATCACTTTAGTGTAGGATTCATGTCAATGGTAAAGATATGTATAACTCTCTAAATATTAATCACCATTTTTAGAAAAGCATTTTTAAAAATGTTAGATTCAATTTAAATCAATGTAACTACTCAGGTACACTTTGTTTTAATGTGATTTTGTCCATGCCATAGGCAGGCGGGCATTATTTTTGCAACTTTCAGGCAAAAATCCTGCTTGCCTTGAAGCAGGCAAGATCGCCAAAATCAGGTCGTATTTCATTTTTACCACGGATTTACATCCGTGGTTACTAATATTTCACCCCTTTCGGGGTTATACCTGAGAAGTTACAAATCAATAAATCTGTCAAAGAGATGCTACCCTTGTCTAAAAATTCCTTCTTTTGCAAAGTTTAATTATTCCGGAACCTCTTGACAATTGAAGTATTGATAAAATCAAAATTTCATTTCTTACTCAAGCGTTTTCTGATTCGACTTAAGCTTTCCGGCTTGATGCCTAAA
>JBATLS010000686.1:0-12716 GCA_049289435.1 Saprospiraceae bacterium
TCGAGTGTTGATCTGCTTACTTGTCGTGTAGGGTGACATAATGTTGACAAAAAATTGACCATAAGGACATAAATAATTGTAATTTTGCGTTTTATATCAAATTTTGAACTTCATCATTATGGCCAAAATAGAACTATTAATGCCTAAAATGGGCGAAAGCATCATAGAAGCCACCATACTTAAGTGGGTCAAAAAGCCAGGTGATAAAGTGGAACTTGATGAAACGATTCTTGAGATAGCCACCGATAAAGTTGACTCTGATATTCCCTCTCCCGTCCAAGGCATCATATCTGAAGTATTATATCCCGAAAATGCGGTGGTAAAGGTAGGCGAAGTCATAGCCATCATTACTACTGAAGGAGAGGAAAGTCCTAAAGCATCGCCCTCTGTTGCTGAGCCTATACAAGTGGTCACAGCCGCACAACCACCAAATGCTGCATCTTTCATCATGACAGATATTTCCAATCAAATTTTATCATCAGGTGAGGTGACACCAGATTACGGAGACAGATTTTATTCTCCATTGGTTAAAAATATTGCAAAACAAGAAAATATCTCTGATCAGGAACTTGCCTCCATATCAGGATCCGGAGCCAATGGGAGGGTAACCAAACAGGACATACTCCAATATGTAGCTCATAGAACGGACACAGATACCGTCACAAATCTAAAGAGCCCAATCCAAATCGAAAAGCCTGTATCATCAGAGAAGGCGACTACTTTTTCGGGCAAATCAGAGATCGTAGAGATGGACAGAATGCGAAAAATGATCGCTGATCATATGGTCAAGTCCAAACAGGTATCTGCACATGTGACCTCGTTTGTAGAATCAGATGTGACTGGGATGGTCAAATGGAGGGAAAAAAATAAAATTGCTTTCGAGCAAAAGTACGGGACAAAGATCACCTTTACTCCATTGTTTGTCGATGCAGTGGTGAATGCGATCAAGGATTACCCTATGGTCAATATATCTTTGGATGGTCAAAATATCATCATCAAAAAAGACATCAATATTGGACTGGCTGCAGCACTTCCGAATGGAAATCTTATAGTCCCTGTGATAAAAAATGCTGATTTTCTTAATCTCCCCGGGTTGGCCAAAGCCACCAACGATCTGGTAGCAAGAGCCCGAATCAACAAACTAAAGCCAGAAGAAATCCAAGATGGTACGTTTACCATTACCAATGTGGGTACGTTTGGCAACCTGATGGGTACGCCTATCATCAATCAACCACAAGTGGCCATCCTGGCGACCGGGGCCATCGTAAAAAAGCCTGCTGTGCTAGAGACTACGGAAGGTGATGTGATAGCCATCAGACACATGATGTTTCTTTCTCTTTCATATGACCACAGGATTGTTGATGGAGCATTAGGTGGTGCCTTCTTAAAGCGGATTTCGGACTACCTAGAAAATTTTGACTCCAATACACCCATTTAAAACAAAATGAATAGACTGTCCATCATCTTGCTTTTGTGTTGTCTGACCCCTCTTTGTAGTTGGGCACAAAAGGACATGAAGGAGAAGGGAGATATTTATTTTGAAAATCATAAATATTATGATGCGCTGAATGCTTATTTGTCCTATACAAAGACTGAAAAAGATCCCAACTTATTGATCAAAAGAGGGTACTGTTATCTAAAATGTAACCAACCAGATGCATGTATCGCAGATATGTTGTCTGCGCATGAGATGGGGTCAATGGAAAATTTGAGATTTAAGTATAGTGCTATGGCCTATTTTGCAAAGGGAAACTATCAGGAATCTGCAAAATTCTACAAGGCATATCTGGCAAAAATACAACCGAATCACGAGCACTGGCAAACTACCATTTTAGAAATAAAAAAATGTGGATATGCATTATCGAAAAAACACGCATTTCAAATAGCGTATGTAGAGCAGTTTGGTGGAAATGTCAATACTGAATTTGATGAATTTAAACCTAACCAAAGCCCCAATTTTTTTGAAAGATACTATTTTTCCTCCTCTCGTAGTGAGTCAACTGGTGGCTTGAGAGACGAAAAAGGATTGTCAGATGCGATCAAAGGACATTATTCGGCAGATATTTATCAAGTCAATTTGGTGGACGGAAATTGGGATGTGGTGCTTCCATTTGGACAATTGGTCAACAGTGCTAAACACGATATCATACAGGACATCAGCCCAGATGGCTCCATCATTTACTATACAAAAGGACTTCATAAATATGCAGCTACATTATATACAGATACTTTTAGCATAGAAAAAGATGCATCATTACTACCTCTACCAGTCAAGCTGCCATTTAATGCTGAGGCGGGAGATAAAGACTTACATATTTTCAATGATAGCCTTATTCTATTTTCGAGTATAAAAAATGAAGGATATGGGGGGTACGATATTTATTATTGTAAAAAAAATGGCGAAGTATGGGCCCAACCCATCAATATGGGAAGTTCAATAAATTCTGCCTATAATGAAATCTCCCCGTGTTTATTACGGAGTGGCCAAACTTTGTATTTCTCATCAGATAAATTGGAGACCCTTGGTGGATATGATATATTCAGGTCAACATACAGCCAATCAAATAATTGGGAAACCCCGACCAACCTATACCAACCCGTCAATTCTCCAGGAGATGATATAGATTTTAAAGTTTCAGCAGATGGAATGACGGCAATATTTGCCTCTGACCGTATAGATGGTAAAGGGGGATTGGATTTATACATGGCATATTTTAAAGATCAGATAGTAGAGCAATTCGAATATGTGGATATACCTGAGTTTTTATCTCATGGACAGATTTTAGCTACTGATACCTATGATGAAGTGAGCTCAAAACAAGCTATCGTAAAGGACTTTTTGAGCAAACCATTGTATTTTAGAGATAATGAAGACATCTTCAACCCAAGTAATCAGATCCAAATAAAAAATATCATTGACTTATTGACCATATTTCCAAAATCCAAAGTGGTACTAAGTAGTCACACAGTCTCCGAAGGCAAGATAGACTTCGATTTGTTTTTTAGTATCAAAAGGGTGGAAAGAATAGCTCAACAACTAGTCAATGCAGGGATTCAGTCTAATCGTATATATATGATAGGTTGTGGTTCTAATTATCCAATAGCATTGCCATACATCAATGGAATACCATCTACCCTTGCTGACAAGAATAATAAGAGAATCGACGTGGACATCATCTCTGACGATCAGGTTACAATAAATGTCATTCATGATCGACCTGCTGTATCCGAAGAATATCGAGACAATACTTGGTATCAATTTAACGAAAACAACCAAAATGTTACATTTAGGGTGCAATTTGCGGAGGTAGCCCAAATGGTCAAGAGCGATATCCTGATATTATCCAATGAAGCCATCATCATCAAAAAACCCAATGAAGAAAAATATACCTATACTTTAGGAAATTATTTGAATTTTGATGACGCTTTGTTTCTAAAAAAAGAACTATCTAAATCCACTTCTTCAGTAATTAAAATCGTGCCTTATCACCAAGGAATACCCATAGAACAAAGTGATATTCAAAAATTGTCAGAACAATACGATGAATTGATCAAATACATGAATGTGATTGATAAATAATCTTGGAATACCGGATTCACATTACTTAAATCTGTCAAAAATATTAACTTTTCTATTCAACTACTTTGTGGTTGCGAAGATTGTTTATACCGTCACATCGCATTTCATACGGTGTTATACATATTTTAATTCCTGCCCACAAGCATAAGGCATGAACAAAACACTTTGCAGGACTTACTGCGTAAATTGGAAGTAAAAAACATAGATTTTTCAATTGCCACTGGCTTTAGCCCAGTGGACAATGAGCATTATAACGATTTGGCTTTAGCCAAAACATAGTTTAGCTAAATTAATTCATCATTTATTTGCAAATCCAAGTCTATGATTTGGCTATATAAATGATCAGGATTCTGGAGTGATTAATCTTGGATTCATTTAAAAAATGGCTCAGTAGAATTAAGAACCACCTTTTACTCCAAAGCACTAAAAATATTGTCTAAATCTTGGTAGGATTTGAACCCCGTTTTTTCTTCTTCTCCGCCTCTGAGTATCAAACCACACCTTGGGAGTGACTCAATTATAGTAGGTATATCAAGATCATCCACATCAATATCCAAAAATATCGAATGAGACTGCGATGACTGCTCCATAAATCTAAGCTCTGCCTCGGTCAGGTCCTTAAAGTTTTTATCGCTACGAATCACAGGATAAGTGACGCCATCAAAATCTGACAAATAAGCATTCTCCAGGATAAAATCTTTAAAAACGGGCACAGAAAAGTCGGTGGTATATGTAGCAAAAGCACCAAAATGTATTGCGTGACCGAGACCGGTTGCAAGCATGGTGTGAATGTCTTCTTCACTTTGCCAACCATCAAACTCTAAAACGACTTTAGGACCTTCGACCCATTGGATAATTTCACTAATCTTACTGGGAGCACAATACATTTCAGTACCAGTATTACAACAAAAACCCAGATAATCGACACCCATAGCTGCAAAGTATCTTGCGTCCGTGAGGTTATTTACTTTGCTGATTTTGACTTTCGTCTGGAGCATTTTACTAATTTTGTGCAAAAGTAATCAGTATGAAGCCGCCAAAGAAGAATGACAACGTCAAAATTGATAAAAATGATCATTATTTCCAGAGAGTCTATGACGTGACGATGATGATCCCCATAGGGAGAGTCACTACTTATGGTGCTATTGCGGATTTTTTGGGACTTGGGTCAGCACGAATGGTGGGCTGGGCACTCAATCAATGTCATACCAGTGATCATACCATACCCGCCCATCGTGTAGTCAATCGATTGGGTCAATTGTCAGGAAGGCTTCATTTTGAGACTCCGACAGTGATGGAAGAGAGATTGCAGGCAGAACAGATAGAAATAGATAATGGTCGGGTAGTACTCATGGAAAAGTTGTTTTGGCATCCGAGGGAGATAGCAGAAGTTTAGTAGCTGGCAAAACAATTTGCTATGGTGCGGATGTTTAGACATTAAAATAATATAAAACCTATGTTAAAGAATATTTTGAGTTTGATGTGTTTGGTATTCGTATCTTCTCTATGTGCGCAGAGCCCGTTGGGAGTTTGGAAAAATCTGGACGACGAAGATGGAAAAGAAAAGTCTCATATAGAAATTTACGAAAAAGATGGAAAGTTGAGAGGAAAAGTCATAAAACTACTACCTGCTGCCACCATCACTAAATGTGACGCATGTTCAGGAGCTAATCAAGGTAAAAATCTGGTGGGGTTGGATATCTTGTGGGATCTGAAGGCATCAGGCAAAACATGGGATGGTGGTGAAATACTTGACCCCAAAAACGGGAAAATATATGCTTGCAAAATAGAGCTCGATGGTGCTGACAAGTTGAAGGTGAGAGGATATATCGGTGTGTCTTTGTTTGGCAGAACCCAAAAGTGGTATAGAGTAAAATAGATGGACTATTACACAATAATCCATACAAAAGGGGTGTTTATATAAGATTATTTGATCTTTTATTTCACCACTTAACCATTTACATGATACACCAATACACTGAAAATCACATATTGCAATTCATCTACAAGGAGTGTGACCTATTCGAAAAACTCGAAATGGAGTTTGCGATGGAAGATGATAGTACGCTTATGGAAACTTACCAAGAGTTGTATTCGTCCTTTCAATCTTTACCCAAAGTATCATTTAGCCCTAAAGCATCCACTTTATCTGCTATACTTGAATACAGCAAGGCAGGCTAAAAATGTAGCATTGCAATATTTTTAGAATGGATTTACTAAATGAGTTGAGGGATCCGTTGGTTATGGTTCATTTTTGATGATATGCATCAATGGCCTTTCTGACAGACCCATTATTCAATAGTAATTCCTTTGCGGCATCATAGTCCAAGCCAGTCTTTTCAGCGACCATTTTTACGCCTCTGTCCACGAGCTTATCGTTACTAAGTTGCATATCTACCATCCGGTTGTCTAATACACGTCCTAGTTTTATCATGACGCTGGTGGTGATCATATTGAGTACAAGTTTTTGAGCTGTTCCGGATTTCATTCGGGTACTTCCCGTGACATATTCAGGACCTACCATGACCTCGATGGGATATTTAGCCTCCGCTGATAGAAGAGAGTCTGGATTACAGCTGATGCTTCCTGTGATGATATTGTGCTTGTTTGCCGTTTTTAATCCATTGATGACATAAGGAGTCGTACCTGAAGCAGCTATTCCCACCAATACATCCTGGTCGCTGATGTCAAACTCTTTCAGATCTTTCCAGGCTTGGTCGGGATCATCTTCGGCACGCTCTACCGGATTGCGAAGCGCATGATCTCCTCCTGCTATCAGGCCTATGACCAAATCTTTTGACACACCAAAGGTTGGTGGACACTCTGATGCATCCAAAACACCCAATCTTCCACTTGTACCTGCACCTATATAAAATAAACGACCTCCATTGAGTATCTTCTCAGTAATGGCGTCAATTAAAGGTATTATTTGATGGATAGCCTCCTTTACGGCAAGTGCTACTTTTTGATCTTCTGTATTAATATCCGTAAGAAGTTCCAGAGTAGATTTTTTCTCCAGATCTCTATATAGTGAAGGGGATTCTGTGATGCGCTGCATATTATTGATCAGATTTGGAGGAGATAAACCAGAGACCAGCAAATGTAAGAAGGCCGTTAAATATTAATATTTCAATGCCAATCTTGAAGCCTGAAAATATGGTTTCAGAGAGATGAACTAAACTGTTTTTGGCCGCATCGCCAAGGGCTAATTTATTGGCAAACCACTCGGCATTGTTTATAAAGTCAATACCAAAAATAAGCAAAGGTGAGATGAGACATACCCAAATGGCTAGATGGTCTTTGAGTACTCTTTTGGTAAAGATACCAAAAGCGAAAAGTCCCAATAATGGTCCATAAGTATATCCTGCCAACTTGAGTATCACGTCTATGATGGATTTATCATTGATCCATTTGAAGACCAATACACAAATAAAAAATAATACCGCAAAGCTAAGGTGAACCGTCAATCTGGTTTTTCTTTTTTGGCCATCTGAAGAGATAGCGTCTTTTTGCATGCCAAGGATGTCAATACAAAAGGATGAGGTCATCGCTGTCAAAGCGCCATCAGCACTGGGAAACAAGGCTGAAATCAAACCTATGATAAATATTACCCCAATGGCAGGTGCCAGATATCCACCAATAGCAATGGAAGGAAAAATATCGTCTCCGGCAAATGTAATATTGTTTTGGGATGCAAATAGATATAACAAACCTCCCAGCATCAAAAACATCAGATTGACTACCAGCAAAACCACTGAAAGGGTAATCACGTTTTTCTGCGAGCCACCCAATGTTTTGACACTGATGTTTTTCTGCATCATCTCCTGGTCAAGCCCAGTCATAGCAATGGTAATAAATGCTCCTCCCAGGATTTGCTTCAGAAAAAATCCTGATGAATTCACATCAGTATTGAATATACGAGTGTAACCTTCGGCAGAAAGGGCAGAAAATGTCTCTCCGAGGCCCATATCCATTTTATTCATCAGTGCGATGATACATATGACCAAACCACCCAACATAAAGGTGGTCTGGAGTGTATCAGTATAGACTATGGTCTTCACTCCTCCTTCAAAAGTATATAACAGGATCAATAATAACATGACAAAAGCAGTCACTACAAATGGAATGCCCATGGCATCCAAAATAAATATCTGCAATATATTGATCACCAAAAACATCCGCGCCGTAGCCCCTAAAGTACGGGAAATAATAAAAAATAACGCTCCTGTTTTGTATGAAACCGGTCCAAACCGATCCTCCAAAAACCTGTAAATGGATGTCAAATTCATCTTGTAATACAGGGGAAGCAGAATGTAAGCAATCACAAAATAGCCTAAAAAGTAGCCTATTACCACTTGATAATAGCCAAAAGCACCACTCCCTACAGTACCCGGTACACTGACAAATGTCACCCCACTCAAGGAGGTGCCAACCATGCCAAAAGCCACCAGCATCCAATTGCTGTTGCGATTGCCAATGAAAAATGAATCGTTGTTAGAATTTTTGGAGGTGTACCAAGCTACTGCTAACAGTAAAAGAAAATATCCAAATACAAAAGCAAATAAAACGTAAGGTGACATAATGATCTATTGTGGTGATATTAAATTTACTGTTCATTTTCGGTATGACCGTGAAAGGTAGTAAAAAAAATAATACCACAAAATATTTTTAATGCTATGATGTCTAAGAGTAGGTTTAAAATTCGAACATACTCTAAATCCCTACATCGAGGTATCCAATAAGAGACTAAAGCTTTAAAACACTAAAAACCCCAAGGCATTTTCTATCACCTGATCCATGCGTGACACGTACGTGAAATTGATCCCTCGCAAGTATTCTGTGGGGATCTGTTCGACATGCCTGCGATTGTCTTCGCAGAGCATAATCTCTGTAATTCCTGATCTTTTGGCGGCCAGCATTTTTTCCTTGATACCACCTACGGGGAGTACTTTTCCGCGTAGAGTTATTTCGCCAGTCATGGCAAGATATGGTTTTACCGGTTTACTTTTAAAGGCAGAGGTGATGGCAGTGAGCATGGTGATTCCTGCACTTGGACCATCTTTTGGGATTGCCCCTTCTGGTACATGTATATGCAAATCGGTACTCTCGAAGACATCAGGTTCTATCCCTAGTGAACTGCAATGTGCTTTGATGTAGCTCAATGCTGTAGAGGCGGATTCTTTCATGACATCGCCAAGATTGCCCGTCAACACCAGTTTGCCTTTGCCTTTGCTGGTACTTGCTTCGATAAATAATATATCCCCTCCAACCCGAGTCCATGCCAAACCTACTGCTACACCTGGTAAATCTACCTTAGTATATTGTTCGTTATCAAACTTCACTGGTCCTAGAGCGGCTTCTACATCTGATTCTGAAATCTTTGTATTGTACGATTCCTCCATAGCTACTTTTTTGGCCACACTCCGCATGATGCCAGCAATGGAACGATCGAGGCTACGCACCCCTGATTCCCTAGTATATTTTTGGATAGTATATTGTAGTATGCTCGGACTTAGTAAGGCTGCTTTTTCTTTGAGTCCGTGGTCTTTGAGTTGTTTTGGCACAAGATGTCTCTTGGCTATTTCGACCTTTTCTTCTGTAGAATATCCACTTAACTCAATAATTTCCATCCTGTCTAATAGCGCAGACTGTATGCCAGACAACGAATTGGCGGTCGCAATAAACAGCACCTTGGATAAGTCATAATCAATATCCAGATAGTTGTCATGAAATGTGGTATTTTGTTCTGGATCTAACACCTCGAGCAAGGCTGATGACGGGTCACCCCTGAAATCTTTACCCAATTTGTCTATTTCATCCAGGATAAAGACCGGATTGGACGATTTTGCTTTTTTGATCGATTGTAATATACGACCTGGCATCGCTCCGATATAGGTTTTTCGATGCCCGCGTATTTCACTTTCATCATGGAGACCGCCCAGGGACATGCGTATAAATTGTCGCTTGAGTGACGTGGCTATAGATTTGCCCAAACTCGTCTTACCCACACCCGGCGGACCTACAAGGCATATGATCGGTGCTTTCATATCACCTTTGAGTTTTAGCACCGCCAGATGTTCGATGATCCTATTTTTGACATCTTCTATCCCAAAATGATCTTTGTCTAAGGTTGCCTTGACTTTTTTGAGATTAAATACATCTTTGGTGACTTCATGCCAGGGTAGATCGAGCAAAAATTCAAGATATGTTAGGATCACTGAATACTCGCCAATCTGTGGATTTACCCGCCTTGCTTTGACTATCTCACGATCAAATGCTTCTTTGGCATCCTTCGGCCATTTTTTATTGTCAGCAAGTTTTTGCAGCCTGTTGAGTTCTTCTTCTTGCGGATTTCCTCCCAACTCTTCCTGTATGGTTTTGAGTTGCTGATTTAGGAAATATTCTTTTTGTTGCTTTTCGAGATCACCACGGACTTTTGACTCTATTTTGTCTTTGATCTGTAGCAATTGTAGCTCTTGATTCATCGAAGACATGATAATTTCTGCTTTTATCATATAATCATTGGTCTCCAAAATTTCCTGTTTTTTGGATACATCCAGACTCATGTTGGATGCTATGAAATTGAGCAGGAAGGCATTGTTGTTTATATTCTGAAGCATCATGATGGCTTCAGATGGGATATTTGGCGAGAGCTCGATGATTTTTTTGGAGTAGTCCCTTACCGATGATATGATGGCATTGAATTCCATATTTTTCAATGGTATATCATCATCGAGAATGCTTATGCTGGCTTCGAGAAACTTATCATTATCTATAAATGTTTCAGGCATAAATCTTTTTCTTCCCTGCAAGATGGCGGTGGTACTACCATCGGGCATTTTAAGTATTTTCATAATTCGGGCTATGGTACCCACGGTATGTAGTCCATCTGGTGATGGGTCTTCGCTGTCAATGTCCTTTTGGGTAAGTACACCCAAAAATTTATCTGATTTGTCTGCTTTTTGCAGTGCCTTTATTGATTTATCTCTGCCTACGGTGATAGGAATGACCACTCCCGGAAATAGCACGGTGTTTTTGAGAGCTAAAATAGGCATCACCTCTTTGTAAGTATCGTCAAATTTTAATTCATCATCCCCGACACTGAATACCGGAATTATTTCTCCTTCTTCTTTGATCTCTTCAAGGAGATATTTATTGTTGTCAAACATCCATTATATTGTTAGATGTAAATTATGTCAATATATATACCAAAATCAAAAATAGGAAGATTTTTTACCATAATGTCAGATATCACTCCATCATTGGACAAACTGTCAGTATCTCAACGCACAAAAATATTTTATAATTGGAGACCATTCTCCTACTTCAATCCAACCTATTGAGTCAATATTTTGAGTTTGATATTTTTAAACCATACTCCACCTCCATGATCCTGAAGGCAAATATGTCCTTTTTTTGATTGACCATACCCTGGCTCATCTTTCCATTTGCCATTGGCTTTTCTTTGCTCCCAGTCAGGAGACCAAGCCTCAAATTCAAGAACTTTTTTCCCATTCAGCCAGTATTCACGATGCGCCCCGTTGACTACTATTTTACTGGTATTGAACTCACCTATCGGTTTGGTAGGTCGTGAGGTGGCTGGATACATAGCATAGTCTGATGCTGTTTTTTGCCAATCTTTCAGGGGCTCTGGAAAGCCTGCATCGTCTATCAATTGGTATTCAGGTCCACTGAGATAAGCAGCATTATATTCTTCATTGACATGATACATAATACCACTATTTCCTTGGGGCGAAATCTTCCAGTCAACACTCAGCTCATAGTTTTCATATTGATCTATAGTAACTAAATCTGCTCTCAAATCACTTTTGTCGCTTTCACTCCCTTTGCAGTATATTTCACCATCCTTGACTCCCCATGCATCTGCAGGTTTGCTTTGATAAGTCCTCCACCCGTCGAGTGTTTTGCCATCAAACAATAATTTCCAACCTGCATTTTGTTCTTGTTCGGATAGGGTATTGTCATCTATCAACACTGGTTCTTTGTTTTCTGCTGAAGGCGTCTTACAGCAAAAGATCGATGTAAAACTCAGGCCCCAAATGATTACCTTAAGTGTATTTGTCATAGTGTTTCTTATTTTGAAGTGACTTTTAGTAGGGTTGGGTCCCATTTGACTGCTTTGTCGGTGTAATAACTATCGTTGCAAAGCAATGCTGGTGCAGCTGCACGATAACCAAACAATGCGTCTTCTACTACGGTTGATTTATTTCTGATGGCGGTAAAAAAATTATTGAAGTGATCATGATGAGCTCCTTTATACCCATCTTCTACCTTATATACGGTGGTATTGGGTGGGAGTATCTTTTTACGGTCAGATTTCTGTTTTTCCAGATTGAGTTTGGTAGCCAGCAATGGATCATCGGTGGCGGCATATGCTTTGTTTCGGATCAGGGTCACTTTGTCCCATTCTACATTCATACTGCCTTCGCTACCTACCAGACGGAGGTAAGTACTTTCAGCGGTGCCGTCCACAAAATTGACGCGGAGAGACAAGTTGAATGCTGGATGCTCTGGCGTCTGTGCATAGTCAAACATGCCCATGAGTATGTCCGGAACTTCTCTGCCATCCAGCCAATATCGGAGACCACCCATGGCCATGATTTTTTGAGGACCCTTGGAGTTGGTGATGAAATGCAAACTCGAAAACAAGTGTACAAAAAGGTCGCCTGATACACCTGTGCCATAGTCCTTGTAACACCTCCATCTAAAAAATCTCTTGGCATCAAAAGGCATGTCCGGATATTTGTTGAGAAATGTCTTCCAGTCCACATTTTTGGGGGACGCATCAGGAGGAATGGTATATTGCCATGCTCCCTCCGGAGAATTACGAGCCCAAAATCCTTCCGCATAATTGAGCTGACCAATCGCCCCAGCTGCTAATAGTTCTTTGGCTTTTTCGTTGCCCAGAGAGGATAGTCCTTGACTACCCACCTGAAACACCACCTTGTTCCGATTTTGGGCATCAACAACTGCCTGGCCTTCGGTCACATCATGGGTCATGGGCTTTTCGCAATAGACTGCTTTGCCCGCATTCATAGCTGCTACGGAGATGTCCTTGTGCCAGTGGTCAGGGGTGGCCACAATGACGGCATCGATGTCTTTGCGTAGGAGCAAC
>JBATLS010000687.1:0-4894 GCA_049289435.1 Saprospiraceae bacterium
GGCAAGAGATTGAAACTACTCAAATCCGGGTCAATTGGACTCAATAGTTCATTGCCCATAGGGTGGAAATAATCCCCAAAATAGGTCGGAGAAGATCTGAGTGTTGTGCCACCTTCGACATTATAGCTAAAATATCCCAACAATTTGGCATTGACTCTATTGTCTCTCACACTCAATGTCAGTTTGTGGTAATCATTGGACGCTTTATCTATGGCTATCCCATCTTCATATTCAAGCATAATTCTTGGGCCTTCTGAATTATTTCTGATTTTGACATACGGGTAGCTACTGTACTTCTGAAATGGTCTAATCCTTAGCGTCACTTTGTTTTGCCAATATTTATTGGCGGCATATACATCCATCGGAAGGTCTGTCCTGGCAATATTTTCAGCATACTGCTCATCCTTTTTTCTGATACTGTATTGTGTATTGACAGAAACGGGTTTTCTATAAGTATAAGAAGTGCTTATACCTAGATAAATCCCATTGCTGATCTCTTTGGTGGCACTCAGTACTATAAACTCGTTTTGAAAAAGTCGGATATTATTTCTTTTGTTCCACAGTGAATTCCAGGAGTTGTTTCTTTCGGTGATAGGTTCACGTGGCTCAAATTGTTGATTTTGGCGTCCGGCATTCAATGATATGACGCCCTGATTATAATTGTCAAATCGGTACGAAACCGATATCCAGGGTTTCAATATTTTGTCTGAAAAACCGTACTCTATCACGGGATGAACCGTCCATTTGCGGTACATGCTATCTGATTGTTCCCATATGGCATTGAAGCTCAATTTGAAACCTTCGACAGCGTTGAATCTTACGGTGGACAAGGGACTAGGAAATGATAGCTCAGTGTTTTTGAATGTATTTTGCCGGCTATACCCAGTCAATATTTTAATCCAGGTGAATTCGTTGTTTTTACGATCCATCGAATCTTTAAATGCTCTTGAATCCCAGATTTGCCTTAGTGAGTCTTTTTGGATGTAATCCTTTTGCTCCTCTTCCGTCAAGGGTATGGGTCTCGTTGATGACCAAAAATTGGTATCTTTCTTGAGCGCATTTTCATCAACCCTAAAAGTTTCTTTATTTTTAAATTGGTCGCTGACATCCTTACCCAGCTCATAATTGGAAAAGATATATGAAAAATGACCCCCAATCTTAAAACCCAGCAAACCGGACTGAAATTTGAATCCTTGATTAAAAAGTCTCCAGGTATCTTTGGCACCTATATTGACATACACTTGCTTGATCTCAATGGTGTCCAAAAATGTATTTTTCAATGCCGTGCCGAAAAGTTTGATATCGGTGCTCGATATATTCCATAGATCGTCCACTATGTAGATATACCCATGTAGCAGAGGCGAAGTCTCTGTCTTTGGGATTATTTTTATTTTATTAATGGAAAAACCATTTTCGTCGATACGGACATTTTCGAGTTTGTATCGATAATGATTGAGTGCATTGTCAGCTATAGGTGATACGATCGATCTGGAAAAGTTTAGGTACTCAGAGTATAGATCAAAAGATGCCCAAGAAAACTGATTGGCCGTAAATAGATTGTCATTGCCAGATTTTATGGTTGATATCATGACTTCTTTCGTTCTATCTGGTGCCAAAAAGTAAAACTTAGATTTTGACTCTGACAGATAGACGATACCTTGTCTCGTTGAGTCCAGTATGCCGTTGAGATCACCTACTTCTTCGCCCAATATCTTATCCGGTGCATCCAAAAGTTTGACAACTCCTTTCACATATAGGTCGGACTCATAACTTTTGATCAGATTTTTATAGTAACTTCTTTTCCCAATTGCTTTTCGTATGATGGCGTAGGCAGGGTCCTCACGGTCGGCTGTGATGACGAGCTCGGAGATGATGTTTTCATCGTTTTTCAATATGATGTCGATGATGATCGGTTGCTTGTCGTAATCTATGCTGCGAGATGCTGTTTTGTATCCGACGTACTGGTAGATGACTTTATATGTGCCCTTGGCTGGCATATCCAAACTATATTCGCCTTCAGCATTGGTGATCGTACCATAGCTGGTGCTTTCGAGATATATAGTGGCGTAGGCCAATGGTTGACCATCGGCATCAGAGATTTTTCCTTTTAACTGACCAGTCAGATTATTGAATGATCCAACTATAAAAAGGATACACAAAGATATTTGACTCACAAATGAAGTCATAGATTCTGTTTTTCTATCATGCGTTTATGAAATGTTTTGGGCGTGCCATTTACAAATCCCCACTTTTCTATCCACTTGTTTTGATCGTCCTTTTGAGTGATTTGGTATTTCTCCACAGCTATGGTATCCCCGGCTTGATCGATGATGGTCATCTCCGTCTGATTTCCATCATGATCATTGGCGAAAATATATATCCGATCCGTCAAGTTGGCAGCATCTTTGATTTCCTTTTTTATCATATGCCCAGCGGGGTCGTAGTCGTAAGATTCTATTCTCAGCTTTTCATCCGTTTTACCTTCAAAGGCAATGGCATTGACTTTCAAATCTTTATTGTTATACACATATTTATAATAGGACAGTAAAGTGTTTGCCGGATCAAAATACTCCGAACCTTCAGGCATCGCTGATGCACCCTCGTAGATGAATACTTCTTTCCCCCTTGAGGTTCCATCTTCATTGAAATATTCAGTGTATTCCTTCTTGATACCGTTCATATGGGTGATCTCTTTATACATCAGTTGGCCTTTTTCTCGATTAGTGCCATCACCTTTTGTATTGTATATCTCTATTTTTTCTAATGTTTTGGATTGTTCATTTTTACATCCTAAAAGTGCGAGGATCAATATAATACTTATTGTGAATAACGATTTGCTCATGTAATTATTTTAAAAATTTAAAAATCCCATTAGGAATGTAAAATATTTATCGGAAGCTATGTCCAAACTCAAAGAGACGTAAGTTCGAAAAATCTCAAAATCTGCATTTCATTCCAATAATAAGGCGTGCCAAAGGTAGTGAATCCTACGTGACCACCATACTTCGGCGTCATCAAATAAATATTTTCTTTCATATGTGCGACCTCATATGGGTAAGATTCATCTGCCAGAAATGAATCATCCAGAGCATTTATGATCATGGTCGGTATCTCTATATCAGCTAGATTATTCTTACTGCTGCATTGGGCATAATAATCTTCTGCATCCGCAAATCCATGGATGGGGGCGGTGAAATAGTCATCCATACTCCACATATTGGTGATTTTATCCATGTTTTTAAGATTGATTTTATCAGGAAACATGCGGTACTTCTCCATGACCTTTTTCATCAGTGAAGAAGTAAAGTTTTTTTCATAGAGATAGTTTTCTGGTTTTTTGAGTTGCAGACTGCATGCTCTGAGGTCACAAGGCACAGATATACCAGCAGCTGCTTTTATTTTGGTAGAAATATTTTTCTTTTGATCTCCCAGATACTTCATGACCACATTGCCACCCAGACTGAATCCACACAAGTAGATTTCTTCATATTGTCCGTCTATATAATCAATAAAATATAGTAAATCTTCGGTGAATCCACTATGGTACATTTTTATCTGATGATTCATCTCTCCACTGCATGATCTGAAATTGATCGCTGCCACATGGTACCCATGATCCATAAGTGCTTTGGCAGTACCTACTATATATTGTGAGTGTGAAGATCCTTCCAACCCATGTAGTAAGACGGCTACTTTCTTACTCTCAGATGATTTGCACCAATCGACGTCAAAAAAATCATCATCTGGCGTAAGGATCCTTTCTCTGATATAGGGTAGTACTCGTTTTTTGCGAAATAGGTAAGGGTAAAATGTGTTTAAATGTCCATTGCGCAATGGTAAGATAGGCCGATATGTGACGTCAGAGATAACAGGCATTTTAGTTTTTCTTATTTTTTGGGCAACAACCCGGTGTAAATCTCGATGGTCTTGTCAGGGTAGTCTGAGATGATACCATCTACTCCCAATTGAATTGTGGCTATGATATCATCCTCATCGTTGACTGTCCATGGTATGACTTTTATACCCATCTTTTTACACTTTTGAATTAGATTTTTATCGACTAGTTTGAAGTAGGGACTGTATATATCTGGTTTAAAAGTGAGCTTTTTAAGATTTTGTTCGAGACCTTCAGTATTTTCTACCAGTAGAGCGGTCTCTATGTCTTTGTCCATTTTATGAATGATATTCAGGCACTCAGGGTTGAAAGATTGTATGGTACTTTTAGATTTTATATTTAATTGAATTAATTGGTCATATACCAATTTGCAAAATGTATTAGCGTCTGGATGATAAATGTGCTCATATTCCAATTGGTGTTTTATTTCTATATTGTATCTTACCAAATTTAATTTGTTATTGGAAATATAATCTTCCACTGCGGTAACCACTTGTTTTAAGGTGGGTTTGAAGGATTTTATTTTACTCTGTAGTGGAAATTTTGGGTGAACTTTTTGGCCTACATCTATTTTTTGAATTTCTTCAACTGACATTTTAAATATATTGAAGTCTTTTTCATTTTCTTTGGTGATGTCAGTGGGCAGATAATGGGTGGATATATCATGATTGAAAAAAGGCTCATGGGAGACTATCACCTGACTGTCTGCCGAGATAACGACATCCAATTCCAGCGTGGTGACTCCCAGGTCAACAGCTTTGATAAATCCTTCAATGGTATTTTCAGGCATTAGCCCCCTGCATCCGCGATGGCCTTGAATATCCAATGTAGGGCTGATCTGAATTTCATGGCTACATCCCATTATACCTAAAATAACGCATCCTGTGAATAAAGTAATAAATTTGAACACATCTTAATTTTTATTGCTTATAATATTACTCCCACATTGATGACAAATTGGTTGTTGTCCAGAATCCAGCGTGGCTCCAAATAGTAAGT
>JBATLS010000688.1:0-1784 GCA_049289435.1 Saprospiraceae bacterium
ACTTTATACATTCGTCCGATGGAGTTATGTATTTATTGCGCCCCCATTGTGTATCACCAAAGAACAGGTAGATGAAGGCCTGGCCATCATCAGCGAAGCACTAAAAATAGCTGATCAAGCCACGAATTAAAATTAATGTATCTCTGATATGGAAGACCAACAATCTATCTCGTCATCATTGCTCTATAGTGAAGATTTAGCTCCTGTAAAAAACAGTCAACGTACTTGGACCACTTGGAACTACGCGGCTCTATGGATCAGCATGAGTTTGTGCATTCCCACTTATATGTTGTCTAGCTCTTTGATCGAAGGTGGGATGAACTGGTGGCAAGCCATTTTGACGATATTTTTGGGCAACACCATTGTATTGATACCTATGATATTGAATGGTCATGCCGGTGCTAAATACGGCATACCATTTCCAGTATTTGCCAGAGCAAGTTTTGGTACACAAGGAGCCAATATTCCAGCCATATTGAGAGCGATCGTAGCCTGTGGATGGTTTGGGATTCAGACTTGGATCGGGGGCTTTGCCATATTTCAGATGATGCGACTTTGGTGGCCAGCTTTAGAGACATTGCCCCAGATATTTCCAGACAGTTGGGGATTGGAAACTGGGCCAGCCATATGCTTTTTTATATTTTGGTTGCTCAATATGTATGTGGTGTATCTTGGTGTGGATAGTATTCGCAAATTATTGGTATTCAAGGCGATATTTTTACCATTAGCTGCATTGGCACTTTTGTTTTGGGCTATTTCTGCTGCCAATGGACTCGGACCCATATTGGAGACCCCATCCAAATTTGCTACCACAGCTGAATTTTTTACATTTTTCTTTCCTGCTTTGACAGGCATGGTGGGTTATTGGGCTACACTCTCATTAAATATTCCCGACTTCACCCGATATGCGACTTCTCAAAAAGCTCAGATCAAAGGGCAAGCGCTGGGGTTGCCTACATCGATGACGCTATTTGCTTTTGTGGGAGTGGTAGTGACATCAGCGACAGCCATCGTTTTCGGTACGACCATCTGGGATCCTGTGGTGTTGGCTGGAAAATTTGAAAGTAAATTGCTCGTCAGTGCAGCTATGATCGCAGTGGCTATCTCTACGCTGGCAACCAATATTGCAGCCAACATCGTCAGTCCTGCCAACGATTTTGCCAACCTGGCCCCCAGGAAAATTGATTTCAAGATAGGCGGTTACATCACGGGTATCATAGGTATTCTGATCTTTCCATGGAAATTGATAGCTGACCCTGAAGGATATATTTTCAAATGGCTGATTGCCTATTCGAGCCTTTTAGGGCCGGTAGGTGGTATCTTGATCGTGGATTATTACTTTATCAGACACAAAGAATTGGTGGCATCAGAGCTCTATAATACTGCAGGAATCTATAGCTATAGCAAGGGTTTCAATCAGTTGGCCATCATTGCATTGATATTAGGTATCTTACCCAATGCCCCGGGATTTCTGACTACGGTCAATTTACTGCCTTTAGAGACGTTCCCACATTGGGTCTCTGGATTGTATAATTATGCATGGTTTGTAGGATTTGGCATCAGTGGACTAATCTATTACCTACTTATGAAAAAGTATGACACGCCTCTTACTGTTCACACTCATAATAATTGAGTCCACTCTAGTCAGACAAAAATTAAAAAATGCCTCAAGATCTCTAAGTCTCAAAGGATGACAAGGAATTGAATATCTATACTTGACTCAACTCAGAAAAGCAAATAATGAAGAAATGCCACTAAGTCTCCAAGTCTTAAAGGTTCACAAA
>JBATLS010000689.1:0-1685 GCA_049289435.1 Saprospiraceae bacterium
GAACTTGATATACAAATGATCTCAAGGCAAATAATAGAACAGGAACTTGAAGTTAAAAAAACAACCACCCAAATTACAAGAATAGAGTCTGACTTAATTCACTTAAGTGGTTTGATAGCATCTCAAAATGACGACATAACATTACTTAAGAAAACGTGGCAACATGACCTCATGTCATCAGAAGATATTCTTAAAATGATCAAAGCTCAAGAGGTCCAAATCGCTAATTATAGAAATGAAGATACTAATCGAGCCAATATCGAAGGACTAACTTTATTAAAAGATATCCTTAAATCTCTATCGGAAACATTGGCCTCGTATCAGAAAGTGCATCTCCAAAGAAGAGCCATGTATGAAGGAAACGACATCGGCAGAGATACAAAAGAAATGAGAGAAAAATATCTGCAAATTAAAGAGACCTTGCAGTCTTTGAAGGTGAAAAACCATTCATTAAGTGGTGATATCTCTCAAACCCAAAACAAAATCGAGTCATTAAGTCAACTAATCATGGAAAAAACGGCCCTGCTTGGTTATGAAAGCATCGAATCAGCCTTAAATAGTATCCTCGACGAACCTACGTATCAAAATATCCTATCTGACCTCCAGGACTTATCCAAACTCGAATCAGAAATAAATAATAAAATCGAACATCTGAATGAAGATATTTCCCGTACTTCAAAAAATATACATTCGAATGAAAATATAGAGACCTTAAGGACAAATCTTAAAGATCTGAATGATAAAAGAGATCAAATCCATCAACGAACGGGGGCACTCCAAAATGAATTAAAACTTCAGGAACAAAAAACAAAAGAATATGATGGCCTCATGAAATCTTTATATCAAAAGGAAAAGGATGCTTCCCCATTGTTTCACTTAAACTTATTGATAGGAGACGCTACTGGCAACAAATATGCAAAATATGCTCAAAATCTAAGTCTTCGCCATCTCATCCAACTGGCCAATCGACGCATGAAGAAGCTCACAGACCGATACCTTTTAGTGCCCACTGAGATAGAAGATGATTTAAGGATCATGGACATCTATCAGGGCAATACAGAAAGGAGCGTAAAAACTTTGTCTGGTGGCGAAACATTTATTGTCAGCCTGGCCATGGCACTTAGTCTCGCAGATATGTCTTCCAAAAATGTCAAAATAGAAAGTCTGTTTATAGATGAAGGCTTTGGTACTCTAGACGAAGAAACCCTCGAAACGGCATTGGCAACTTTGGAGAGATTGCAGTCTGAGAGCAGCAGAACTATCGGCATCATTTCGCATGTAGAAAGCTTAAAGGAACGTATTTCCACACAAATAAAGGTAAACAAAAGTCATCTTGGATATTCATGGTTAGAAATAGTAGGTCAGGGATTAGCGGGTTGATATGGTTGATGGTTGATATGGTTTATTTGTTTATTTGTTTTATTTGTTTATTTGTTTATTTGTTTATTTGTTTAATTGTTTATTTGTTTAATTGTTTAATTGTTTATTTGTTTAATTGTTTATTTGTTGATAGTTCGTATTTCGTATTTCGTAAATCGTAAATCGTAAATCGTAAATCCAGAAAACCAGACCCCGAGTCAATGAAATAAGGAAAAAAGTGTGATGATTCGCAAAATTATATTGCGGCAAAATTTGATAAAATTGTTGAATGCAATGTCCATTTTCAATTGCCACTGGTTTCAACC
>JBATLS010000690.1:0-3756 GCA_049289435.1 Saprospiraceae bacterium
GACCAGTGTATATACAGAAGGACAGATGATATGGGGATCTATCCCTGGATCAATCGGAGAAACAAGCAAGGTGCTGATAGTTTTGGGAGCTTTGATACTGCTGTTTACCAGAGTCGGAAGTTGGAGAATCATGGTCGGAATGTTACTCGGACTGATAGGTACCAGTTGGATACTCAATGCATTAGGAAGTACACCGTTTATGACAGTCACGTGGACACAGCATCTGATGATGGGCTCTTTCCTTTTTGCGATGGCATTTATGGCCACTGATCCGGTGACAGCCACTTCTACCAATACAGGTAAGTGGATATATGGTATCATGATAGGTTTCATAGGATTATTGATTAGAGTCATGAATCCAGCATATCCTGAAGGATGGATGTTGGCGATATTGTTTTTAAATACTTTCGCTCCTACCATTGACTACTTTGTAATTGAATCAAATATTAAAAAAAGATTGAGCCGTGCATAATACAAGTTATATCATAAAGTTTACACTGATCATGACCGTGGTGGTAGCATTTGTGCTGGCATTAATGGTATCAGGTCTGAAAGAAACTCACGCTATCAACGAAGCCGTCTACAATAAGAAAGCGATACTTTCTGCTGTAGCGGGTCAATTGGGCAAGGATGTTAATGGTCTTTCCAATAGTGAAGTTCAGAATATTTTCAGTACACAGATCACTCAAAAGGTGATCAATATGAGTGGTGATGAGTTGACAGCTGATCAAATAAAGGCTGCTACTTCTGGTAGTGCTGACACCGCTGAAAAATTGGATATGGGCAAAGAAATGAAGAAGCCTGAGCAGGATCGTCTGTTGCCTTTATACATATTTAAAGCTGGAGACGGTAAAATCTACAATATCGTATCAGTAAGAGGAAAAGGTCTTTGGGACGAGATTTGGGGCAGCATAGCTCTGGAAGATGACTGGAAGACCATTGCTGGTACTACCTTTGATCATAAAGGTGAAACGCCTGGTCTGGGCGCAGAGATTAAAGACAATCAATCCTGGGTTGACCAATTCTCTGGTAAAACGATCTATAATACAGATGGAGAATTTACTTCAGTCAGAGTAATGAAAGCCGGTGCAAAAGACAAAACATATCAGGTCGATGGGATTTCAGGAGCTACCATCACAGCTAATGGTGTTGATGAGATGATGAGAAGAGGGCTGAAGTATTACGAACCTTACATTATGAAAAATAAAAAATAATCTTACAAATCTATACAAAATGGCAGACGTTCAGGTAATAGAAAAAAAAGAATCAGCTTTTACTTTTGGTAAAGAAGAAAAAAAGTTGCTTTCAGATCCGTTGAATGATAACAACCCAATCACCGTGCAGGTACTTGGTATCTGTTCTGCATTGGCGGTGACGACTTTATTGACTAAAGCAATAGTCATGGGTATTGCTGTGACCTTGGTGACAGGATTCTCAAACTTATTTACGTCAATGTTGAGAAATTACATCCCAAAACAAGTGAGGATGATAGTACAATTGGTGATCGTAGCTTTTTTAGTTACAGTGGTAGAATTGGCACTGAAAGCATTCAACTATCCTATCTGGAAAGAATTGTCTGTATTTATCGGTCTGATCATCACTAACTGTATTGTCATGGGTAGATTGGAAGCATATGCTATGGCCAACAAACCATGGAAATCATTTTTGGATGGAATTGGCAATGGTTTGGGATACGCAATTATATTAATAATAATTGCATCTATTAGAGAGCTATTTGGTAAAGGAGCATTGGCTGGGTTTAAAATCATAGGACCAACAGCTGATTACGTCTTAAATACTAGCGAAATTTCACTTTTATCCTGGTATGTTCCCAACAACCTGATGGTATTGTTTCCATCAGCGATGTTCGTCATCGGGATCATTATATGGGTACATAGATCCTGGAACAAAAAATTAGTAGATATATCTTAATCACCAATATATAAATTATACTATCATGGGCGAATTAGTCAATATTTTTGTAAAATCTGCATTCATAGAAAATCTGGCGCTGTCATATTTCTTGGGGATGTGCTCATACCTTGCAGTATCCAAGAGTGTTAAGACAGCATTCGGATTGGGCATAGCAGTTATTTTCGTTTTGGGTATCACCATGCCTATCAACTGGTTGATCAATGATATGTTGGATGGTGCCATTATGGGTTTGGATCTGACATTTTTGCGTTTTATCCTTTTTATAGCGGTAATAGCATCGATGGTGCAGTTGGTAGAGATGATCGTAGAAAAGAGTTCTCCATCATTATATAATGCACTTGGTATATTTTTACCATTGATTACAGTCAATTGCGCCATTTTAGGTGGTTCATTATTTATGGTATCCAAAGAGTATGACTTTGCGGAGTCCGTATCATTTGGTTTGGGTGGTGGATTTGGTTGGTTTTTGGCCATCGTAGCCATTGCAGCCATCAGAGAAAAAATGCAGTACAGTCAGGTGCCTGCACCATTGAGAGGTTTAGGCATGGCTTTTATCCTTACGGGGATGATGGGAATGGCCTTTATGGGATTGATGGGAATTGACCCGGCTGCATTCAAATAATATAATCATATAAAAATATACACAATGTTTATACCAGTCTCAATATTAATATTTTCATTGATCATCCTGGGTTTGTCCTATATGTTGATCTATGCAAGAAAAAAATTGGTACCACAAGGCGATGTCAGAATTATAGTCAATGGGGACGAAGAAAATCCTATTTTGGCTCAGCCTGGAACATCACTTTTATCTACACTTGGAGATAAAAACATCTTCCTTCCATCAGCGTGTGGGGGTGGTGGTACTTGTGCTATGTGCGAATGTCATGTGTATGAAGGTGGTGGAGACGTATTGCCTACTGAAATGAATCACTTATCCAGAAAGGAAGCTGCGGAAGGGATGAGACTGGCGTGTCAGGTAAAAGTAAGGCAAGATATGAAAATAGGCATCCCTGATGAGATATTTGGCATCAAAAAATGGGAATGTGAGGTTATTTCCAATTACAATGTAGCGACTTTTATCAAAGAATTTATCGTTAGATTGCCTGAGGGGGAGACCCTTGATTTTCAAGCAGGTGGTTATATTCAGATAGATGTTCCTCCTGTTACCGTGGACTTTAAGGATATGGATATCACTGCTCACCCCAAGTACCATGATAGGCCGGATAAGTTTCAAAAAGATTGGGATCAAAACAAGATGTGGGGACTGAAGATGGTCAATGATGAAACTATATTCAGAGCGTACTCCATGTCCAATCACCCTGCTGAAGGAAATATCGTTTCATTGACGATAAGAATAGCTACTCCTCCATTCAAGTTTAGGTTTGGAGCAGATGGTAAGAGACAATGGGATGGATATGAAGCGGTCAATCCAGGCATATGTTCTTCATATGTATTCTCCAGAAAACCAGGAGACAAGGTCACTATATCAGGCCCATACGGTGAATTTTTCATCAAACCTACTCAGGCAGAGATGCTTTATATTGGTGGCGGAGCAGGTATGGCACCAATGAGATCACACTTGTACCATTTATTCCAAACTTTAAAGACAGGAAGGAAAGTAACTTTCTTCTATGGCGGTAGGACAAAGCAGGAATTATTCTACATCGAAGAGTTTAGAGAAATCGAAAAGGAATTTCCTAACTTTAGATTCGCAGTGGCATTGGACAATCCACTCCCTGAGGACAATTGGACACTTAAGAAGGACTTGAATGATCCAGAAGGGGACGGATTTAAAGGGTTTGTACATAATGTGGTGAT
>JBATLS010000691.1:0-2924 GCA_049289435.1 Saprospiraceae bacterium
TTAATAGTCTATACTTCATATTAATAACGTTTATATTTTTTAGATCGCAGTCAAAGTAAGTTTTGCAAAGGTAGCCTTAGTCTTCGTGTTATCAATACTGTGGTTGCAATAATTTCTATCAAATAGAGCTAAATGGTAATAATTTATTTTGGCGACTAAAATGTATGTCAAATAAATATTGTTAAAGAAAAAAAAACTAACTTTGTCGTATTACTTTCACACATTTCTTAACTATAATCAAATTTTATGAATGACCTTAGCGATTTAATGCCCACGATTATCTTATTTGTCTTTGTATTTGTTGTTATCATTATCGTATTGGCATTGATCGCCCGATACAAAAGATGTCCATCAGACAAAATCCTGGTAGTCTATGGTCGTACTGGGGGAACCTCGGCAAAATGTATTCATGGCGGCGGTGCTTTCATCATGCCAGTGATTCAGGATTATGCCTTTTTGGATCTGAAGCCGATATCTATTGAAGCCAATCTGACCAATGCTCTAAGTAAGCAAAATATCAGGGTAGATGTACCTTGTAGGTTTACCATAGCGATATCTACCGAGCCCGAAAGTATGAACAATGCTGCAGAAAGATTGCTTGGACTAAAACACGATCAGATTCAGGAACTTGCCAAAGACATCTTGTTTGGGCAGCTAAGATTGGTGATTGCTACCATGTCTATCGAGGAGATCAACTCTGATAGAGACAAATTTTTGGAAAACATCTCCAAGAACGTAGATACAGAACTTAAAAAAATAGGACTCAAACTCATCAATGTCAACGTCACGGATATCAAAGATGAGTCTGGATATATCGAAGCACTCGGCAAAGAAGCTGCAGCAAAAGCCATCAACGAAGCTAAAATCAGCGTGGCAGAGCAAGAAAAAATAGGAGAGACCGGAAAAGCCATGGCAGATAGAGAACGGGACATCTCCATAGCCGAGACCCATAGAGATAGAGACGTAAAGATCGCTGTCACAAAAAAAGACAGAGAAGTAAGCATAGCTGCCGCCAATAGAGATGAATCCATAGGTAAAGCAGAAGCAGAAAGAGATACCAGAGTGAAAATGTCAGAAGCCAACGCTGTAGCTATCCAAGGAGAAAATACGGCCAAAATTTCCATAGCAAATTCTGAAGCTTTGCGTAGAGAAAAGGAAGCTGAATCCAATCGTCTCGCCATCACTGCCGAAAAGGTGCAACAAGCTCGAGCGCTCGAAGAAGCATATTCTGCTGAACAAAAAGCCGAACTTGCCAGATCGGAAAGGGAGAGATCCAGTCAAATTGCCAATATTGTCATTCCGGCTGAGATTGCAAAACAAAGAGCCATCATAGATGCCACAGCAGAAGCCGAACGGATCAGAATCAATGCCAAAGGAGAAGCAGATGCCATATTTGCAAAGATGGAAGCAGAGGCCAAGGGACTTTTTGAGATACTCACCAAGCAAGCTGATGGTTATGAAAAAGTAGTAAAAGCAGCTGGAGGTGATCCAGGACAAGCATTCCAATTGTTGCTCATCGAAAAACTGCCTGAACTCGTCAAGACCCAGGTAGAAGCTGTCAAAAATATTAAAATCGACAAGATTACCGTTTGGGATAGCGGTGCTTCCTCAGGAGACAACGGAAATGGAGCTACGGCCAATTTTGTGTCAGGAATGATGAAGACTGTGCCGCCTTTGAATGATCTATTCAACATGGCTGGTCTGAATCTCCCGACTTACCTGAAGGGGTCAGATCATAAAGCACCGGAAGGCACTACCCCTGACCCGCCAGTGACCAAGTGATAAGAATAAACATTAATATCATGAACAAAAGAGAGCTTTGAGAAATCCGATCGTCGCAGTTTCTGCCCGTTACTGGTCAGATAAATGCAACTGCGATGCGCTATTTTATAAATCTTTACCCCTTAGGATAAATATCCAACGGGGTAAATTCAAAAAGTACCTAACTTAAAAATAAAGCACAAAACTCTTTGATTATTGATTATGTGCTTTCATTTATTAATATTTGTGGTGCCGAATTGGAAATTCTTAAAAATTAGGATCGAAGTTGCACCTGTCTGCCGAATCAGGCAGAAACTTAGACCATCGTCTCCGAGTTTGGCAGTGTAAGTGCATTTTGGGGCGGCATACTTCGACGATCGGGTTATCAATTTCCCCTCTCTTCAATTTTGCCATGTGTAAAATATTTTATGGTCAAATAATAGCTCAATGTTCAATCGTAATTTTGAGCTTGTCACGACTACCCTTTCCTATGTTACCGGAAATGTAACATCTTTCCACATTTTGCCGAATTTGGTCAAAATGGTCCTTTTATACCTAAATTGCAGAAATTGGTCAATGTGGTAGTATTTGTCACTTTTTGCACCAACATTAACAAAATATTACATACGATACATGTTGAATCTACCGTTTTATAGAACATAAGCAACTCAAATTATCTAAAACATTTGTCTGATGAGCACATTTAAAATATCACCAATCAGACCAGTTTTTAGGGGAGATTATGTTTAAATTTTCATGTTTGAGCGAAAGCGAGCAAATTTAATTTTTGAAAAGGCTTATTATGCCGTCCCGCCTACCAAATGTAGTGGTCAGGCGTGCCAGAAGTTACGACGAAAAATATAACGCAGGATAAAATGAAATTTGGAGCTTGCAGACAAATGTTGGAATTTTAAACATACTCTTATTTTCCCAAAAAGTTATTCTCAAAATACAATATTAAACAACCAAATATTCAATAATGTATTTAAACTCTATATTGTGAATTAATTCATACAAAAAAACATGTTTGATCAAGCAAAAGAATCGGCTGAATTTATTAAAAGTAAGATTCCTGACAATGCAAAACATGCCATTATATTGGGCACTGGTTTGGGTGGTTTTGCAGATAATTTAATACATCGGGAGACAGTATTGTATAAAGA
>JBATLS010000692.1:0-8408 GCA_049289435.1 Saprospiraceae bacterium
ATGCATAGCCAATTGCAGGTACTTTGTTTTTGGTGATATCGGTCGCAAATTCTAAAATTGCGGGTTGATTGGATACAAAACCGAGGAGAACGGAGTAGGGGATTTTGATCCATTTATAGCCAATCAATAAGCTAAGCACCGCAGTCAGAATGCTTAAGATGGAACCAGCTATGAATAAACTGACCCAAGCACCGTCAGCAAAGCTTTGCATCAATGTATTGCCTGAACTGACACCAACTACCGCCAAAAGAAGCGTTAGTCCCAATTGGCTCAAGGTGACATTACTGCCATAAGGTAGTGCCCATATGATTGGCCCGGTCCGTCTGAGTGCCCCCAGTACTAAGCCGACCACCAGTGGCCCTCCAGCAAAACCCAACCGAAAATTGAGACCACCCGGCAGGCTAAATTCTATCATACCCAATATCAGACCAAGGGCAATGCCGATACCAAAAGAAAACAAATCAATGGTACTGGATGCATGATAACTGTCTCCAAATATTTTTTGGATATGAGGAATGTCCTTACGTTTTGCGACAAATCTGATCCTGTCGCCCAGTTCGAGTATGGTATTGTTTTTTGCCAACATTTCTGTGTCTCCTCTCCTTATTCTGGTGATGATGGCGCTATACTTTTCCTGTAGATTGATGCTGGATAATTCTTTTCCTACCACATCAGGATTGGATACAAATATCCGAACAATATCATACTCTTTGCGGTCATAAGTCAGGCTATCGATGGCTTCCTTACCAAGGATTTTTTCGACTTCATCAAGTTCTTCATCAGTGCCAACAATAATGATCTTATCGCCCAAATGCAATGTAATATCATAGTTGGACAAGACCATGCCATAGATTTTGCTATCCACTCTTCCGAATACAATATTCCACTGATGCTCATTGACCAGATCTCTGATTTGTTTACCATCTATGCTCTTGTTGGTTATTTCTATGGCACGACTTGTGAGATTTTCGTCTAAAGGATAGTCTTTGCGAAGGGTATTTTTTTCTGCATTATAGTCTATTTTGAAAAACCTTTCCATGATTTTGATGGCTATCATAACCCCCAATACTCCCATAGGGTACGAAAAAGTATAACCTATGACCAGGTTTTGGATGATGAGCGGATCTGCTTTTTCGCGCTGATGCACCATATCTATGACACCAGCGAGTGCAGTAGTATTGGTCGAACTGCCAGAATACATCCCAACTATAGTAGCCTTATCAAATTCCCATAAATAATATATAGCGATGGTAATCAATGTCGATATAGATAACATCAACATCACAAAGCCGATATCACGCCATCCATTTTTCTGAAAAGATTCAAAAAAAGCAGGCCCGGATCTCAATCCAATCGTATAAACAAAAAATACGATCCCGATCTGAAAAATGATATCAGGAATGATGTAATCACCATTGGCAGCACCGAAGGCCAAACCTACAAATAGTACCGCAGCAGTACCCAAGCCCGTACCTTTGATCTTAATATTCCCAATCAGGTAGCCTAGAGATATCACCAAAAAGAGGAGAAGTAAAGAATTTTCTATCAATAATTCATTCATGGCTTAAGAAACATTCCAATCAGAAATAGGTTGAGTTTGATATGGATTTTAGAGGTTTTTATTGTCTGGCTACATATGTCTGGTAAGCATCTGTATGACTTTAAATTCACTCAAAAACACCTTGCCTATCACTCTGAAAGCGGTGTAAAAAGGAATCGCCAATACCATCCCAACGATACCTCCAATCTTAGCTCCGACTAAAACGATGATAAAAATTTCCAATGGATGTGCTTTAACGCTTTTTGAAAATATATTTGGTTGCAGTAGGATATCATCTATCAATCTTACAACTAGGAACACTAAAATTACTTTTGTGATCAATGGCATCATTTCGTCATAAAAGGACAACTCCATATTGGACGATAGGGTAATCATGACACCCACACCAGCTGCAATGATTGGACCAATATAGGGAATAACATTCATTATTCCGGCAAAAAACCCGATGAGGAGTGCATTTTTGACCCCCAATAATGCCAATGAAGATGATATCAAAACAGTGATGGTGGTGACTTGTATCAAGATGCCTGCAAAATAGCGGATCAACAATTTACTGGTCTCTTCCACAGCTTGTTTGGTTTGAAGCTCGTATGCGATGGGTACTACAGAATGGATGATATTACCAAATAGACCTTGTTCTTTCAAAAAGAAAAATCCGATAAAAAATATAGAAAATATACCCACTAAAATATTTCCAAAAGCATTCAATGAATTACCAAACATCTCTTGAATATTCTGGGGATTTAGGTAGGTACCAATCCCACTTTTCAGGATGGAAAAGAAGCCATCGTTTTCTATTTTCTCAATATAATTTTCAGTAGATGGGTCGGTTATTTTATTGTCCACATTGATGACAATTTTGATGGGTTGGCTCGAGACTTTATCCCAACCTTGTAAAGTGCTGTCTAAAGTTACCTGATGTGTTACGAGATTAGATTCATTATTTGTAAATAGTTGCAAAGGGCTTTCAGAAGTATCACCGGGGTCAATCATCAGCTTCTTTTTAATCAGCCATTTTTCCCAATCTCTGATCGGCTCCTCGAGTGCTGAGACTACTTTGTTATAGTCGATTTTGGACAGATTTTCTATTTGATTGACCAACGGTGGTATAAATATCCATACGATCAACATAAAGCTTACCACAAATACCCCCAAAGCAATGATGGCCGCAAAAGTTTTGCCCACAAATCTGCGTAGAAACACCACAATGGGAGCTCCTATCATCGAAATGACCCATGCAATCAAAATGTAGGTAACAATCTCACTGAAATAGTAGAGCAATGTACCTATCAAGAACACAAGGAGGAGAGCTAGAAAATATTTGGGGCTAAATTTCATTTGGAATATTTGGAAATACAAATGTAAACAATTTTGAAATTAATAGACATTCAGTACGAATATAATTATTATTCATTTATAATTAACTAATATTCAATAAGTATTACATGTATAAAAATGATATAAATATTAATTGTTTATTAACTATGAACTGATGGATACATATTGTAATTTTGCTTCAAAGAAAGGCTTGGTTATTCACGGTCTTCCTTATATAGAACCATAAACTCAACCTCAATGATATCCCGTATTTTTTTAAATACCAACTTTGTTTTTATTCTATTCTTTGGGTCTTGTTCCTTAAGCACCTTTGGGCAGATTAATATCAATTCCCCTACTTTTACCTACCCGCAAGATTTCAATACTTTAGCATCCACTGGTACTTCTGCAACCCTGCCTGCGGGTTGGGCCTTAAGTGAGACTGGATCAGGTGCGAATACAACTTATAGTGCCGGAACAGGCAGTGGAACTGGAGGAGATACTTATAGCTTTGGCTCCAGTGGTTCCAGTGAAAGAGCACTTGGAGGACTGCAAACAGGTACTTTAATTCCAACTTTTGGAGCATCATTTACTAATAATAGCGGGGGTGTCATCACTTATATCACAATAAATTATACCGGTGAACAATGGAGACTTGGTACAACAGGACGGGAAGATAGATTAGATTTTCAATACAGTACTACAGCTACAAGTCTTACTGATGGCACCTGGATTGATGCCAATGGCTTGGATTTTGTAGCACCTGTCACCGGACCAAGCGCAGGGTCACTTGATGGTAATTTGAATGTCAACAGAACTCCAGTTTCATTAACAATAACTGGTCTAAGTATTGCAAACGGTGCTACTTTTTGGGTGCGATGGGTTGATATTAATGCTTCAAATTCTGATGATGGCTTGGCTATTGATGATTTTACCTTAACACTTCTGACTCCTCCCGGAGTGACGATTACTCAAAGCAATGGAGATACAAGGGTTACTGAGAGTGGTATTACTGATACCATTTTTGTGGTTTTGAATGTAGTACCTACACAAGATGTGTCCATCGCAATTAATTCTGATGGTCAGACCAATATTTCTGGCAGTCTGCTTACATTCACAGTGGCCAATTGGAATATACCGCAAAGAGCAATTATAATTGCCGTAGATGATCTTGCCTTAGAAGGTGACCACACGTCATTGATAAGTTTTACAAGCACTTCTGTTGACACTCGATACAATAATCTATCTATCCTACCAATCACCGCTTTTGTAACCGATAACGAAATGTGTCCTGAAGCAACATTTACCGCTTGCCAACAACCTATTTCTTTCAATTTCGCAGGGTTTAGTGGCAATGGGTTTTCGACCGCTCCCACTCCCGGACAACTCTGTTCCAATCAATGGGCTGTAACTGGTTGGACAGATGGGGACGCCAATTTTGGTACTAACAATACGTCAGGAGACTTTGCTCGGGGCAATACCAATAGCGGCGGTGTTTCTACTGGTGGTATGTATTCTTACAACACTGGTGCTATTTATATTCAACCCGGGGCAAATGATTGGGCACCTGGTACATTGACACTTAAAGTCAAAAATACTACCCCCCAGAGCATAAATAATGTACAGGTGGTCTATGATATCCTCATGAATAACGATCAAGAAAGAAGTAGTAGTTTTAATTTTTCTTATTCGTTTGACAATATTAGTTTTATTGCTGTACCAAGTCTGGACTATACATCACCCGAAGTATCAGATGCAGTAGGGGTAGTCACTATACCTAGATCAACTACCCTAAATTGTGTTGAATTTCCTGTAGATGGTTATATATATTTTCGTTGGAGTGGAAATGATGTTGGGGGGTCGGGCTCCAGAGATGAATTTGGGCTTGACAATATTACCTTAACTCCGACTTGTGGTACAAATCCAGTGCTTAATTTTGTAAACCCATTGACGACTTGTGCACCAAATACCATTGACCTCACTACTTATAACTATGATCCATCCCCTGCCGGAGGTGTGTATAGATTTTTTGCCAACCAAACAGATGCTCAAAACAACACCAATGAATTGACCACGGGCGTGAATGCTGTAGCAAGCAATGGGGTGTATTTTGTAAGGTACGAAAGTGCAACATGTTTTACTGTAGCAAGGATAGATGTAGATATTATTCCGCCACTTAGTCTTCCAAATGTCCCATCGGTATGGACAAGTTGTGTGAGCGGTATGACACAAATCAATGTGAATACCAATCCATTGAATGTAGCTACTTTGTGGGATTTCGAGTCAGGCATCACGGCAGTAGGTGTGTCAGCAAATACAAATGTTGTATCCCATGGCAATGTACAAATAACTGGGTCAGGTGTATCAGGTGTATCAGCGCAGGGATCAAGTTTGGGATGTAACAATACCATCACTTCATCAGGATATGATACGTCAAACAACACACTTGCTGACGCCATCGCAGATAATGAATATTTTGAATTTTGTTTAGGGGTTACCAATCCAGCTTACAGTTTTGTTGGGGTCAACAACATCGAATGGATAAATAGGGCTTCGGATAGTGGACCTGGTTTTTATGCGCTGGTCTCCGCTTCAAATCCATCTGTGGTCATTTTGACAGGAAGCTATTTATCTGGTGGTGATTGTATCAATTTAGGTGGTGACATACCACTCAATACTTCAACTTGCTATAGATTGTATTATTGGGGAGCAACAAGTTCAGGTGGTACATTGCGTATAGATCAGGTAAGTATTAAGGCAACCTATGCAAGTACTGTCACATGTCAATGGTATAATGAAAATCCAGATTTAAATCCTTTAGCTCCTGTAGTCGGTATGGGTAGTAGCTATGATCCTATGACAACAGTTTTGACATCGCCCCAAAGTGTGTGGGTCAATTGCAAAAGTATCAATTTGGGATGTGTTAGTAAAGCAAAGGAGGTTGTGGTAAAAGTGTATCAACCAGGTGCATTGGTTTGTAGAGGAGACCTTAATGTTAGTCTGGATGAAAATTGTGATACAACTCGTCTTATTGATCAGATTTTGGGATTTACATTTGACAAGGACTTTTATGTGGTAAATATTACTGACAAATCTGGCAATATTATCTCTTTCCAAAACCTTAAGCATCATTTAAATAAATCATTGTTGTATGAAGTTCGCGATATTTGTAATTTTAATAGGTGTTGGGGCAATATAGTATTTGAAGATAAATTACCTCCTACACCAGGCATGACTTGTCCGCCAAACCTGACCATTCAATGTTACGATGTAGCGGGTTATCTGAGTACTACCTCTCCAGATGATGCTCCTATATTTACTGACAATTGTGGTGGGGTTATTCCGATTGTTACTTCTATTGTGAATAATATCACTGATTGTGGCGGGTCGATCATCAGGACATTTGTGGCAACGGACGCTTCTGGAAATAGCGCTTCATGTACCCAAACAATAATTGTAAGGCGTGATTTTTCCTTTTATGGTACTTGGGTGCCTCCAACAGATGGGGTAGTTACTTCTCCATTTGATCTTTTTGTGAAAGGTGGCGTATATTGCCCAGGAGATATAACTTTCAAATGTGAGGATTGGAAAGGCGGCTTATCTGAATCTTTTGTAGATAGTATTACGGTTTCCTGGCGATTACCCAGTTCATTACCAGCATTTCTAACAGGAACAACTCTTTTGACCAGAACTGGTAACAATAGAGCAAATAGATATAGAGTTTTATTTTCTGCTCCTTTTATCGCAACGAATACTACAGGCACGGTCATACCACTCAACAACATGTGCAACTTATTCACTACCTCCAGTGACTTGGTCATCATCAACGCATGCCCCAACTGTCCGATACCAGCAAGTGGCACGCCTAAAACCTTCAAGATCATCCGTACCTGGACAGTGATGGACTGGTGTTCTGGAGCGATCTATACTTGTTTCCCACAGGTGATCAAAGTCATTGACGATGTGGCTCCCACATTGAAGACTCCACTTGAAACAGTGCATGCTATTACTAACCCGTGGTTCTGTACGGCTAATGTGACATTGCCTATTCCTGATATGAAAGACACATGCGATACAGCACCGATTTTTACGATCAGAAATTCTACTACAGGAGTATTGTTACCTTCCACTAGAGTAGCGGCCAACTTGGCGTGTGGTACACATACCTTCGACTATGTATTGTCAGACTGTTGTGGTAACTTGTCACAAGTGTATCCGCTGACAGTGATAGTATCCGACAAGACCCCACCAGTAGCGGTAGTGAAGCGAGACATCGTAGTATCGTTGACCTCCAATGGCTATGACAGCAATGGCTCAGCCAAGTTGTTTGCAACGAGCTTAGACAATGGTTCCAATGACAATTGTACAGCAGTATGGTACGAAATCAGAAGGACAAAATCAGCACCTGCCTGTGAGAACGTAGGCTCTGGTGGACACAACAACAATCTGACCTTCAGAGATGGCGGAGCAGATTGCGGACTTGCTCTAGCAACAATTTACAGAGTAGGGTACGATAATCAGTGTCATGAAATAAGAGCGGCATTTGATTGCAGAGGAAGACTTATCCCAGGTACAATAACTGTAGAAGGCAAAGCAACCGTGGAATGGGCAGTTAATGCATCTCTCTTCAATTCTGACGGTAGCGTACGACTTTTAATAAATAGAGGAAATGCTGCCTGTTTAGCAAGTACTGGTACGTCTTCAACTTCACGTTACGCAGCTATATCTACATATTCACATACTGGAGCCAATGGTTCACTGAGTGGTGACTATAGCGCATGTGATACAGACAATGGACAATTTGTAAAGTTCTGTTGTGCAGACTTGACCAGAGTAGAAGTAGATGCCAATGGCGATGGTAAGGTCGATGCACTCGATGCAGGTTTTGTAGAAGTACAATTCAGAGTATGGGATGATGCCAACAAGAATGGCGTTTTCGGTGAGTGTGGAGTTGACAACTACAATGATAGCTGGGCATTTGTAAAAGTAGAATGTAAATTGCCTCCAGTCATTACTCCTCCACCAGCAGTGACTGCATACTGTGACTGGCCAATAGCCAAAGCAGTAGGTACGACCTGGGTGAAAGCCAAAGGCTTTGACATGACTAAGACAGGCGGTTACGGTTGGGCATACGGTGTATGTGGTACATTGACCGACTCTATCGAATTTAAAGATACAGAGGTATCGATGAGCAAGTGTGGTGCTGGAGTGATCAGAAGAGATTTCATAATCGTTAACTGGGGCTTGACAGCTACGGCTACGCAAGATATCACGATCCTGGCAAGAGTAGGCGATTGGAGCTTCTACAATGACTGGCCGAGTAATCCATGTGCATCGTACTTCCATGATATCAAACCTGATAGTCATCTAGGTTACGATGACAGCGGTCATAATGCTGTTTATGTGCAAAATCCTACCAATATCAACTTAGCTAAGGAGATCGGGGAGACGACATGTGACGGACCTACAGATGCCCAGATCAAAGCATGTACCCCACTATATCAGGCAGGTCCATGTGATATGATCGGAC
>JBATLS010000693.1:0-8796 GCA_049289435.1 Saprospiraceae bacterium
AGCATTTCTTCGGGCAGAAATCTCTCAAAAAAAGCGATGGCTCTGGTAGCATCAGAAAAAGATTCTCTGACGAATTTGTCGTGTATATTATTGATACTTTCTGGCACAAAACAAAAGTAGTGAAATCTGATCAAATTGAGAGTAAAATTATCAATAGATTCAATGCCATCCAATTTGCTACCCTTTATTGAAACTGATGATTCAGTCTGCTACGCATTTGACAACTGCGCCTATGATGATTTGTCATCATGGCTGCGCCATAATTGATACTCAGGATGACCTGCTAAGATTATCTTCAAATTGAAAGTAGAATCCATCTGCTTAGTGCCTACCCGTATAAACAAGAGAAATGGCTGTTTTAGCCGTATATGATGACTCCAGCGGTTTGTTGTCCAAGTCCATTCTTAACAATAGTAATGCACTGCATGAAAAATCCACCTAAACTATGAAGTTAGACAGTTGTATTTAAGCTAATGCCCAAAGTTGTGCGATAAACTATACCCACAATAGTCAATCCAAAAACTTACCTCAATTCTTTGCAATCATGCAAGGGAGTCAGGTATTATAAGATCGTAGCGAGGAAGATGCGACCTCCTTTATTGAAAGTTTGTTTCAACATCTCACTAAGATTCTATATTCTAAGGACTACCATATGAATTTTGCATTCTATAAAAGCCAATGGGTGTAAGAATGTTTTAACCAATGATTTTTCAGGTATAGGAGCCTTGAATCACGGTTTATTTCCCGAAATTCACCAGATCAAAGGTCATTTTTTCAATCATATAAGCCCCAGCAGCCGGATCAGATACAGCATCCAGGTGTGCCTCTTCATGGAAGATGTGATGGATATTCAGACATAGTCTTGCCATCTCTTCATCATCTCCATAAGGTATGCCTGACACGATATCGCTCATCCCCATATAAGCTGACATGAGTAGATAATTGCAAACGATCAGCGGGTGGATATCAGTGTCTGCAAAAACTTCGGGATGTATGGAAGTGATGATGTGAAGTTTTATGTGTTTTTGTGTGCTTTCTGCCCATAAAAGTCTAAGTGCCCTCAGTTCTGAGATTTGGGCTAAAAAGTCTTTTTTAAGTTCCACCTCCACCATCTGAATTTGGTGATTTCCCGATATATTTTTGATGGCTTTGGCAAATGTTTGTATCCTATCCTGAAAGCTCATCTGGTATGAAAGACGTATGACATGGGTAGCATCATCCAGTATCCTGATAGCTATATTTTGACTAGGATACTGATCGGCAAGAAAAATTTTTAATTTTTGTTCAAATGCATTACCACTTCCATTTACCTTTAAGATCACCGTAATCATGTCCAAATATATCTCCGAAAAGAGCATTTTCAGGTCATACTCTGGTTCTATGTTTAAAATAAGAGCTGCTGCACCTAATTGGAGCATTTGTTTGGCCTTTTTGTTCAATTCCACTTCAGTCATGCCCGTGATTTCAACGCACGACAGTGGCTTTGAACCAAGTATTATTTCCGAGCTTAAACCGTCTTCATGGGTTAGAAACGGATCTATTGTCCATCCTTTTTCGACTTGATAGGCCAATTCATGGATGGACTTTTTTCCTTTTAGATCTCTTTCGACTTTGTCAGTCCATTCGGATTTGGTCGGTTTTTTAAATTCATTCCAGGTGATCATGTTTGAAATAATATTGTGCACAAAAATACTCTTTTAACTATAAAAAATGACCGAAAATGATAAAAATCATGGTTTGGATTAAACTATGATCTGAATATGCTGTTTTAGAATGTGTCTAAATAAATAGACCAATCAATTTAAAATCTTATAAATCGCAATCTAATGGAAGCTGTCAAAAGTCCAGTCATGTTATATACAGAGCAAACTCCAAATCCAGAGACGCTCAAATTTGTCACCAACAAAATGCTGTACCGAGGTACTGCTGACTTTAGAGAAGAAGGGCTGGCGCAGGAGTGGTCTGAATTGGCTACTGCACTCTTTAAATTTCCTTATGTAAAAGGTGTCTATATCTGCAATAATTTTGTGACTGTCTCCAAAGAAATGAACTATGGCTGGGAAGACATCATGTTGCCACTCAAAGAATTTATCAAAGCATATGTCTCCGAAGAAAAATCTATCATCAATGAGGGATTTGAAGCAGCCATGTCTAAGATAGAAGCCAAAGCCAACGAAAATAAATACAGTGGTGAAGAAGGCGAACTGGTCAACAAAATCAAGGATCTCATAGACACTTATGTCAAACCTGCCGTAGAAATGGATGGTGGAAATATTGAGTTCAAGTCTTTTGACCTGGGTGTGGTGACGGTGATACTCCAGGGTTCGTGTAGTGGATGTCCATCATCTACCGTCACGCTCAAGTCTGGTATCGAAGGCATGCTCAAGCGTATGGTACCTGAAGTAACGGAGGTTGTCTCAGAAATGGGATAATCGGACAATAGTTGATTTTAAATCACTTTGAAATTTAATATTGACTTTAGGATCACCCCGATTCATTGGGTATTTATTTAATTTTTTATGCAAGTATCAGACCTTATCCATATCAGTGATCAAGCCTTATCTGTAGTATCACAAGCTGCCAATTTCATCAGAAAGCATATCGATCAGGTGAGCGCAGATCAGGTCATAGAGAAGGGGTTGAATTCGTTGGTATCTTATGTAGATCGGGAAGCGGAAGTCATTTTGGTGGAAGGTCTCAAAAAAATACTTCCCGATTCGGGATTTATCACTGAGGAGGAGATGACCGAGCAATCTCAAAAGTCACTGACATGGATCATAGATCCACTGGACGGTACTACTAATTTTTTACATAATATCCCCTATTTTTCCGTCAGTGTAGCATTGTATGATGGCGAAAAGTTGTTACTGGGGATAGTACATGAAGTGATCCACAATGAAGTTTTTCATGCGATAAATGGGCAAGGTGCCTGGCTCAATGGTCAGCCTTTATCTGTCACGCATAGGGCAGATTTTTCAGATGTGCTGGTAGGTACAGGTTTTCCTTACAAGATTGAACATTTGTCCGATAGTCACATGGGTGCATTAAAGCAAGTGCTGCTTAGTACGAGGGGAATCAGGAGATTTGGTTCGGCTGCATTGGATCTTTGTCATGTAGCATGTGGAAGGTTTGGAGCATATTATGAAAAAGCACTCAATTCGTATGATATAGCTGCAGGTGCATTGATCGTGCAGGAAGCCGGAGGGTATGTTTCAGATTTTAAAGGTGGAGAAGATTGGCTATTCGAAGGCGAGATATTGGCTGTAGCACCACAATTTAAAGATGATATGCTGGATGTGTTGAAGTCATTTTGATTTTTGAAACCAATACTTAGTTCTTTATCTTGACAGAGCACTGGTTGATAAAACTATGATTTAAATATTGATTTCACCGATCTTTTTGGCCATAAAATTGTTCACTCTTTATTCACATCACATATTTCGAGAGATGATATTTGTGAGAGTGGAAAATATCTTTTACTTTGCAACTTAGTTTGCTGATTCTATGCGTCATTTTTTACTCTTCATATTACTCACTTCATCATCGCTTTGTGTCAATGGGCAGAGTATAAATACTGAATTTGGTAAAAATCGGATTCAGTTTCATGATGATTTTAATAATTGGTGGGAATATGAAACCGAAAATTTTATCACTTACTGGTATGGAAAAGCAAGATTTATAGCCCAGCCCACCATCCAGATGGCTGAGATAGACCATGATGCCATCCAAAAAGTGCTGGAGCACAGGATGAATGACAAGATCGAGATCATAGTCTATGTAGATGTTTCGGATGTAAAACAAAGTAATATTGGCACCGAGGAGACATTTATCAGCAAAACAGGGGAGACAAAGATCGTCGGCAATAAAATGTTTGTATATTTTGATGGCAATCATCAGAACCTACGCCACAAAATCAGGGAAGGTATAGCCACCGTTTATCTCAACAACATGCTTTTTGGGTCCAATATCCAGGAGATCATACAAAATGCCGTACTGCTCAATATCCCAGATTGGTACAAACAAGGGGTCGTCGCATATGCAGCATCTGAATGGAATCATCTAATAGAAGACGAGCTAAGAGATATATGGGAAAGAAACCCCAAATATCATAATTTCTCCAAACTTGCGGAGCAGTTTCCCAGAGTAGCGGGGCATTCGTTTTGGTTTTATATCGACCAGAATTACGGAAAATCTTCCATTTCTAACCTACTTTACCTGACTAAAATTAGCAGAGGCACTGACAATAGTTTTGAGTACATCCTCAATGCAGATCTTAAAACGCTCATGAAAGAATGGGAAAATTTTTATAAGGAGTATTATAGTTCTGAAAAAGGAAAATTTCAATCCAAACCCAAATCTGCTGAAGAAAGACTAAAAAATAAAAAATACACCCCCATCAGCAATATTAAGCTCAGTCCTAAAGGCGATGAGTTGCTGTACGCATACAATGATCAGGGAAAATTTAGGGTCGTAGTCCGGGATCTCAAAAGTAAAGAAGAGAAAGTCATCTTGAAGTATGGATATAAAAATGTATTTCAAGAGACAGATTTCAACTATCCACTGTTGGCATGGCATCCCACCAAACCAGAGATAAGTATCGCTTATGAACATCGGGATATCATCAAGCTCGTCAAATACCGATTGGACAAAGGGGAAAAGATGGATCAAATCATTCCCACGGACTTTCAGAGACTCTATAGCATGAGTTACATTGATGATTTGAATTATATTTTTTCAGGATCAGTGGATGGGTTTTCAGACTTATTTCTTTATAAATCAAAAAACAGAAATTATGAACGTCTGACCACTGATTTTTATGATGATCAGGATGCGGAGTATGTCACACTCAATGGTCGTAAAGGGATATTGTTTAGCAGCAATCGAACCCAAGACAGCATCTACAGTATGAGATATGACACCATATTACCTTTGGGCACTTTTGATATTTGGTTTTTGCCTGATGGCGAAAAAAAGGCAATACAGTTGACAAAGACGATTTTGTCTAACGAAAGATACCCTTACCTCATCTCTGACAATCACATCGTCTGCACAGGTGATGTGAGCGGTATGATCAATACCTATACCATAGACATGACCACCCAATCGCTCAAGCTGGTATCCAATCTGGATCGAAACCTGATCAGACACCATGCCGTCAAAGGATCAAATCGCTATGTTTCCACGTATTACTCAGATGGAATGTACAAGTTTTTTGAGGAAAAGCTCGACCCTTCAGAAGTAAAAGTCCCGTATCGGACGCAGGCAGGTCGTGCAGGGGATACAGGCCCTATCGTCATCATAGCTGAGGAAGAGCAAGTAGAGCAACCCATAGAAGTGCTTGATAATAGGATGCTATTTCAATCTGAGTTTGCTGATCCTCCCAATTTGCAGCCTATTAAAATTAAAACAGGATCAGACATAGACAGACCTGGATTTAGGCTAAACATCAACAAAAATATCATCACTCAAAAATCTATCGAGCCTTACAACAATACGAGAGCTGTAGCTGCCAATTCTAAATTTGCGCTACATAATATCACTACCAAACTGGACAATGATATTCTCTTCGAGGGTTTGGAGACTTATACAGGTGACAGACAGCAACTTTTGACAGCACCTATGGGCATTTTGCTCAAAGCCAATGTCAAGGACTTATTTGAAGATTATGAGATAGAAGCTGGGGTAAGGATACCTACGACTTTCAATGGTTCAGAGTACTTTTTGGTGTTCAATGACCGAAAGTCAAGGATAGATAAAAAGATGGCACTGTATCGCAAATCCAATGAATACAACACCGACCCACCTCAAAACACCAATTATTTGACCAGGTCTAAAAAAACTACTTTACTGGGATTGTATCAGATGAAATACCCATTTGACATATATCGTAGTGTCAGAGCAACATCATCTCTTCGTTTTGATAGGTTTATGCAATTGAGTACGGAAAACAATTCTTTTTTAGCCCCGGTAGTCAATGAGAAAAGGCTAAGTCTGAAGTTGGAGTACATATATGATAATACGTACGAAGCTTCACTCAACATAAGACAAGGCTCCAGATATAAGTTTTATACAGAATTTATCAATCAGTTTGATATGCAGGTGATCGATGGATTCAAGTTTGATCTTTCTAAAGGATTTACAGGTATTTTTGGATTTGATGCGCGACATTATGTCTCGGTTTTGAAATATTCTGTACTCGCACTTAGATTGTCAGGTGCCACATCTGTCGGTAATGAACGAATGTTGTATTTCCTGGGAGGGGTCGAAAACGGGCTAATACCCAAATTTGACAATACCATTCCGGTACCCAACGAAGCAGACTTTGCATATAAGGTCAATGCATTTCACCTAAGAGGTTTCAATAATAATATCCGTAATGGAACTTCTTTTGTATTGAGCAATGCGGAGTTTAGGTTTCCATTTATGCAATATATTTTGGGAAGAAACCGAGGTTCGGCTTTTTTTAGACATATGCAGATTACAGGATTTTATGATGCGGGTCTGGCTTGGCATGGGTCGGGACCATTTAGTGCTGAAAATCCGCTCAATAAAATTCAGGTTTCGAGCCCGCCATTGATCAATATAGAAGTGGAGTATTTCAGAGATCCTTTGGTGATGGGATACGGAGTGGGATTCCGCACTCAGCTATTGGGGTATTTTATCAAAGTGGATTATGCATGGGGTATAGAGACCCGCAAGACTCAAGACCCAAAATTATACCTCAGCATGGGTCTGGATTTTTAAATTTTTATTTTTTTCATATGAGCTATCTATCACCCAAGTATAGATACAAAAAAGTGTATATGTAAAAAATAATTACATAAACTACTCCTATTTAGGTATTTTATTTGTCATCTTTGGCATGTGTTAAGTGTTCGTAAGTGCTTGACAATCATTGTATAACATCATTCTTTAATATGTTTTGACAATGATAGATTAAATGAAATATTCTAAAAACCAAAATTATGAATCCTGTCAAATTTGTATTAAAACTGCCATCTTTACTCGCTATATTGCTATTTTTTGTGTGGTTAGGACCATCGGTTTATGCCCATAGTATGGTATCAAAAAATAGTATAGCATATCCATTCATGCCATGCGTCGATTTATCTTGGAATGATGTCTCGGAATGTCTCAATGTCACTCGGGGCACGACCACTTGTACAGGTATCACTTCGGATATACTCGAGTGGAGAGACGAATTTGGAACTTATGCACCTCTGCCAGCGTCAGGGTCATTGTGCGGATGCGATGTGTATGAATATCTGACTGTGACCCCAGTTTGTCAGGTATCAGGTGGAAATTTTTTACTTGGTGGTCAAAATTTTCAGAGGTGTCCAGGTAGATGTTTATCGAGGACAGACTTCACGTTCCCACAAGGTAGCAGCAATATCACCAATTATCCTGCATGTGCTCAGACTATAAACTGTATCACGATCACCCCTGCCGAATTGATGAGCAATGGGGGCATGATGACGGCTTACTACCGATCCAATACTGAATATGGGACCGTTGTCACCATCATCAGATTTACATACAATGGCAATGGGCTCAATTGTAGCAATATCTCATCTCAAATCATTCAAAGTGGCAAGATATACAAAGACATACGTGTGAGACGGACTATCACTTCTCCAGATTGCAACCCATCAGTATCATGTGAACAAAGCATCGACATACCTCAACCCATGGGTAGTTGTTTGACCGAGCTGTTTGTCAACACCGTCAATGTCGGAAACCCATGCAACGCCTCAGGATTTGGTGCATCGACCATAAATGCCACGTTCCCTGTTACCTACGAATGGTCTTATAATGGGTCAGTTTTGGCCGATATAGACCCTATTTTTTGTTTGAGCGGCAGGCCTTTAGGTATGTATTGTGTCAAAATCAGAGATGCCAACGGCTGTATGGCCGAATCTTGTAGAGGATATCTGCCTGGATGCACCTTGGGTGTATCTGTCACTCAGTCGGGTCGGTATCTGCAAGCCAATCTGACCAATTGTGCATCTGCATCACCTCATTATATTTGGGCCAGATGGGTAGGCTCTTCCTGGGTTACAGTTGGTACAAATTCTCCATACTACGATACTGGCGGTATAGCTGGCGAATTCAGGGTCACAGTCACATGTGCATCATGTATATCTCAAGGCACTATCATCAGTACTGCTGCTCTGCCGGCCTTGCCTGTAGATTTAAAATCATTTTATACCACAGCAGGAGATTGTAGTGATGTCACTATACATTGGGAGACTCTTTCGGAGTCCAACAATCAACATTTTAGATTGGAGAAAAGTCAGCATGATCAATATTTCAAAACATTGGCCATCATAGAAGGGAAAAATACTAAGGGTGGTGCAAAATATAGTTTTATTGACGATCAAATGCCAATCAATGGAGTAGTCAATTACTACAGATTGAGCCAAATTGATTTTGATGGGAAAGAAACAAAATATGATGCCATAAGTCATCGATACGACTGCACCAAAGATCCATCTGGTCTAATCATATCTCCAGTTCCGGCGTTTGATGCGATACAAGTCACCATGGCCTGGAGTGTGGAAGAAAATGTGGTTATTACTATCAAAAGCATAGATGGCAACCTTATACATAAAGTCAACATGAAAAGCACAGAATCGACCAAAATTGATATATCTGATTTTAAAGCCGGTATTTATTGGTTGGAGGCTGTAGGGTCAGCAACCCAAGTGGTGAAGAAGTTTATCAAAATATAACTTTCTGAGAAGAGAATGAGATTTTCAATAACTTAAATAGTACAAAATTATCCTTTTTAATCTA
>JBATLS010000694.1:0-3464 GCA_049289435.1 Saprospiraceae bacterium
TTCCGTGGGAATTGGTATTTTTTGAAAAATTTGAAACCAGAGACCTTGCCAGAATTAAAGAGTTAAAACTTAAAAGTAGTAGCGGTAGAAAGTATATCAGGAAAAATTTCTTGAATTTCCCGTAAAAAAATTAGATTTGTGCTTATTTTTGAATGGCCTCATAGTTCAACTGGATAGAATATCAGATTTCGGCTCTGAGGGTTGGGGGTTCGAATCCTCCTGAGGTCACGTAGTTAATAATAATTATTTAAAGTAAACATCAACAAAGTGGTATAAATCTGGTGGAGCGAATGCTTGTAAAGAATGTCTAAAAGCAAAAGGATGCAGACCACCTTGACCACAAAGTATGGAATATCAGATTTCGGCCCTGCCTGACTCCGTAGGCAGGCAGGTCTGAGGGTTGGGGGTTCGAATCCTCCTGAGGTCACAAGATAAATTACATTATACCCTTGTTTTTCATAGAATTACAAGGGTTTTTTGTTTTTGACCAATAATATTTAGCAAATTTACACCATGAAGATCATAGACCTATCCAATACATCGAAACACAAACTCCAACAAGAGATCAATAAGTACTGCGGTGGTCAGGATGGGCAGAAGTATTGGCGATTTACGGTGCATAAAGGACAGGGAGGATTGTCATTTTCGGATGGGTCTCCTGACGAAGACACTCAAAAATACATGGCATCTATTGCATTTTACAAAGCGGGTATCGGGGTATATTGTAGAAATATTTATAAAAATTATATCGTACTCATACCAGATGATTCCATCACAAAAATTGAATTGGAAAAAAATGCAGACATCATCGCACCTTACAGATATTCATTATTTTATTTGGTAAAAAAAGTTGGGTTGCCTGATAGTACGGCACTCAAATATCTGATCCCAAAAGAAATCGTCGAAGAGCATAATGCAATCATCACTATCAGGACGGAGGATAAATTTCTATCCTTAATCTTGGAGAATATATCGCACGAAAGGTTGACTATGATGCTTAAAAACACTAATTTTGTAGATAGGTTACACATCAATATCAAACCACTTCAAATAAAACATCGAAGATGAAAAGAGTCACAGGCATAGGAGGCATATTCTTCAAAACCCAAGACCCCACAGCTACCAAAGCCTGGTATGCCAAGCATCTGGGACTGGAAACCGACCAATGGGGTGCTTCATTCAAATTTAAAAAAATGGAAGACCCTACCAAAACTGGGTATCTCCAGTGGAGTCCTTTCAAAGATGATACAGACTACTTCGAACCGTCTCAAAAGGAATTTATGATCAACTATAGAGTAGATGATCTCGTAGCTCTGGTAGATGTGCTAAAAGCCGAAGGTGTAACTATATGTGACGAGATATCGTCCTATGATTACGGCAAATTTGTCCATATCCTGGATGCCGACGGAAATAAGATCGAACTTTGGGAACCCATAGACGAAGTCTTTGATTCGTTATAATAAAAAAATATGAAGTACAAACGCTCATGAACATATACTTATTTATTTTATTCATTATCAACCCATTGTCTAATCTACCAGAATTTAAAAATTCGATACCCGAGACTATGTACATCGGTGTAGAAAATCAAATAGTCCTAAGGCTCAATGGCAGTGATCCTGAATCAGTCAATGTCAAATGTAATGTGGGGAGTATCCACAAAAGAGATGACAGTACTTATGCTTTTTACCCACAATATCCTGTTGACGATTTTAAAATCAAGCTTTATTACAAAAAAGTGCTTTGCGAAGTTAAAACCGTGAATGTCAAAAACATACCAGATCTTACTCCAAGATTTGAAAAAGAGACGAACAATACATTGCGAATATCAGATGTCAGCAGTATCGATAAATTAATTTTTGATTTTCCCGATGATTTTCCTGCCGAATTGAAAAGTACCATCACATCTTTCAATTTTTATCTCTTCCAATCTAATGGAGTTGCCAAACACTCTGCTACTATCAGGAGCGACGGACTGGATGAAGCCGCAAAAATTGCTTTGGGCAAAATCGAAAAGGGTGATAGGATTTTGATCAATAATGTATTTACCCAAAATCCACGCAGCGGCAATACCAGGATCAATGTAAACAAAGAAATAGTCATTTTGGACTGATTTTGGAGAGTTGAATTATTCCTGCTTTAGGGACATTGTGTAATTTATTAAAAATGAAACCAGATATATTACCTTTTTCATTATTGTGTATTATCTTTGCTCAAACATCGCCCCCCAATTAAATTTAGTGTCTGTTCTATTGGTCATTTCAGAAGTGTTGTCTTCTTTTATTAATTTTTTTTGTAACCGTCGATTTCTTACTTTTGTACTCTTTTATGTACTCTGTATAAAAGAATGTTGCACCCCACAAAATCCTGATTGAAGTATTTATTTAGTGAAGTAAATTTTAAGCAAAAATATTGTTTATCATAAATTTGTATGTTATATTATTTTATAATACATTACTCAATATTCAGTAAATTCAAAAAATTTATGCATTATTCAACAGCCAAATACTTTTTTCAAATATTTGTTTTAATTAGTATCTTCGTTGTGGCTGGAGAAGCTCAAAAACCCTTTGGAAAGTCCATCATCCATCGAGATACGTCACAGGCACAAAAGCTTCCATTGGTGATCTCATTTGATGGTGTAAGAGAAAAGCTAATAATAGCACCTTCAGAATCCTTAAGTAATGTAGAGTCACAAAATATATCATTGGTATCCTTGCCAATCAATGCATATGGTGCAGAGATGAGCTTCGAGGTAGTCAGGACAAATATGATGGAGGAGAGATTAAGCAGACTATACCCCGACCTGATGAGTTTTTCCATAAAAAGTGTCACAGACCCATCATACTATGGCAAGGTCGCACTCAACTACAATAATCTCACCATATTTCTGCACACTCCAGAAGGTTGGGTGACCATCGAACCATCGACCTTGTCAGGTAGAACTGACCAATATGTCTTTGTCAGTGACATCAGTGAAGAATTATCTGCTTTTGAGTGTGGGGTAGTCGATGATGAAAACCTGCGAACGCCAGATAGTGGAACAAGAGGGATCACATCGTACAGTCATGGCACACAACTCATCCAGTATAGAATAGCCTTGTCCGCCACTGGTGAATTTACCGCTGCATATGGGGGGACGGTTGCTTCAGCTACGACCCAGATCAATACTTTGCTCACGGGCATCAATGCGGTGTATGAAAATGAGCTCTCGGTGAGATTTATCCTCATAGGCACGAACAATAGTATAGTTTATACTGACGCCACAACTGACCCCTACGATCCCAATGGTGATAGAACATCACAAGCTCAAACGAATATAACTACTGTCATTGGGTCTGCCAATTTTGATATTGGACATGTATTCCATGTGGTAGGTGCTTATGGATTCAGCGGAGTGGCTGGACCTGATGTTTGTTTAGATGACTTTAAAGCCAGTGGCTGGACTGGGATAGGTACTGCTT
>JBATLS010000695.1:0-6870 GCA_049289435.1 Saprospiraceae bacterium
CTCACAAAAGTCTATTATCCAAGGCAGCCATCCCAATGCAAACCAATAGTATAGCCAGTGCTATGTCCTTGCTCTAAGTATATTGGTCGAAAGTCAGTCTCCGACATAACTATCAGCCTATAGCATTAGGCAAGCCTTATATTGTATCCTTTAACTCATCAAGAAATTCTTCAGCACTAACGACTTCAACATTCGGAAAGTTAATAGTTTTAAGAATTTTGAAGTGCTTATCATTTGACACTACAAATCTTACATTTCCAGCAATGGCACAATCTACAAATTTGTTATCGTCGTGATCTTCGTTTATTAATAACCAATGGTAATACACTTCAATTAGCTCAACATTTTCTAAATTTACGAGTAGTTCACCAAGATTTTTTGCTATTACTGCAGTAGTTTTACGCTCGATGATCTCTAAGTATTCATGAAAAATTTCGTTGCTAATGACTAAGTTGAATTCTTTATTTAGTAGAGCATCAAATATTGGACGCTACTTAGAAGTTTTGGGTATGGAAATCAACAATACATTGGTATCTAAAACTACTTTATTTCCCATTATACTTTGTCCTCATATGTTCTTTTGACCATTCATCGATCTTTTCATCACCCCAATTATTCTCCTCAAATAACTTATCCATATGAGTAGTCACCTTATTAGCAAAGTATTTTGAAAGCAAATCTTTGATTTCAGCCAATTGTTCTTCACTTAAATCAAAACTAAATACCTTTAACAATTCTAACTGGATATTGCTTAATTTTCTTGCTTGATTCATATCTTTATCATTTTGTCTTTACCAAAAATAAAAAAAAATTCTTAAAAAAAGCAAACCAGTCTCTAAGTAAATGATTACAGATATTTACAGAAAGGCGTTTACTTCAAAACAGTTTATACGATGAACAAGTTCAATTATTTATCTCCAAAATTGAATTTGACTATTATACAATGATTACCCAAAAAGCCTTACTTGATCTCTGCTGCTTTCCTGCAAATAAAGTGTCTCCGTATCAATAGACAACAATCTAGTCAGATTAGTTAAAATATAAGTTACCATGTAGGCCCAAATCTTTCGATATAAATACTTTACGATGCTTTCCTTTTGCCATCTTTACTTACAGTGTGTTTAAAATGCTATTACTAAGCACTTTGTAGCTAACCTAAAAATCTACTCACCTCTATCATACAGCATTGAACTTGAAAAAAAGTACAAAACATAAGCCCTCTCACAAAAGTCTATTATCCAAGGCAGCCATCCCAATGCAAACCAATAGTATAGCCAGTGCTATGTCCTTGATCTAAGTATATTGGTCGAAAGTCAGTCTCCGACACCACATTCAGCCTTTACTGTTGTAGTTTTCTTTCAAATGTCTTGTTTGGCAAATTTTTCTTCATCTTCTTTGATCTTTTTTTGGATTTGATAGTATAAAGTCATCAAGATTTCATAATCATCTTTTGCCCAATTCCCTGTTGATCCTCCATTGTACACACCTTTATTAAGATAACTACTAAATAAGTAAAATGCTTTGATTGCATCTTCTTCATCATAAAAACATTCAATCCATGATTTATTTATCTTATTTTTTGGAATCCTGCCTATCCCTCCTTGAAACACTTGTATTAATCCCATAGAATGTGCGAAAGATACCTCATTATCATCTCTTTCTATTGATGCGTTCAACAGGTAGGCATAATGTAATATATAATTCAATAAGCGTGCTCTAATCTCTTCATTCGTTTCTTTTTTCAGTGGACGTTGACGCCATTTATTATTATCAGGATAGAATGGATCGGTCTTATAGTCCGCAAGTTTTTTCCCATCTTCGACAAACTTCAATTCAGATTCAATTTTGTCTTCTTTGTTATAAATACTCGCTATTAAATAGTTATTCGATTTTATCTGTTCAAATCTTTCTATCGTCAACCTATTTTTACCATATCGAATTTGTTTTTCATTAAGAAATGACCAATTCCCATGTGATGTTTGATAACCTTCTAATTCTGTGAAGGACGAGTCAGGATAAAAATGCAATACTAGACCTCTCGATAAAAGTTCACGTCCTAACATAGATCTTGTAAATCCGTCCTTCTCCTGATTGGCTTTGTCAAATGTCATTATTTCTGATAGCCTCCATGATCCTATTAGTTTATCTTTATCCATATTCACAGATGAACTGCAAGAACTAATGAATATCATAATTATATAAATCAAGTATTTGTCCTTCAACATAACATTTCTCTTTTTCTTATAGATGGTAACCAACATTCTTTATACAAATAACCTCCGGATTTTTCACTTACAAAAGTACTCATTGTTCTCATATTTCCAATGCCCCTATGGGCCTTTTCCACTAAACCATCAGGAATTCTTCCAATAAGATTTACTTATGCGGGGATAATACTCTTTAAAATATATAAATATGAGTCCACTCCAAAAAGGAGAAAATAAAGAAACACTACAAAGGCTCTAAGTCTAAAAGTTTTACAAAGAATTGAATTCCAAGTATTTACAATTCGTTATTCTTTGTGACTCTTAGTGTTTTTGGGTCTTAGTGGTAAAAATAAGCATTTCGGAGTAGTCTCAAATATCAATCTCCTTAATGAGTCATCTACCTGATGATCGTCAGATCACCCATCATCCGCAGAGACTTCGCTTGACCATGGATCAATACTTCCACCATCACTGTATATACTCCTGGAGGCACGTTTTGATGGTTATGACTGCCATCCCACCCTACAGCAGGGTCATTGGCAGGAACATCTTGTACTGAGAAGACCAAATTGCCCCACCTATCGTATATATTCATCGATTTGACCACTCCTCCGATTATTCCGGGCAGCTGAACAAAGTAACGATCATTGACACCATCCGCATTGGGGCTAAAAGCATTCGCCAGCGTGATCTCCGCATTGATTTTTTCAATCAAAATTTCTTTCTGACCATTGCAGCCATTGCCATATTTGTAATCCAAGGTGTAAAGTGTGCTAAAGGTGGGATTGGCCATCGGGTCAAAACAATTGTTACAACTCAACCCGTCCGGAGGAGTCCAAGTCAGGTTGTAGATGACATTGGGCGGTGCGGACACATTGATCACCACAGAACCATCTGAATTTTCAACCTTTTGCAGCTCTACCTGAGGTCCTTTGTTATCATCTACCTGAATGGTCAGTGTCTTCTTACACCCTTCCTGATTGGATATCTCCACCTTGTGAGACCCAGGCTTTATGGATACTTTGTATGGCAATGATGCCACGTTAGGAGTTGATGCGCTATCTATTTTCACGGTATATGGTCCAGAGTGAGATGCTAGATTCAAGACCAATTCGGCATCAGTATCATCACATGTGTAATTGAGCAATTGCGAAAACGTAAACGTCGAATAATTTATAGTCACGTTGACCGTGCTGTCGCATCCGTTTGCAGCTTTTCCCACCAACAAAACACTCCCTGCTGGCTTTGCCTTATTGAAGGTATTGCCGTCGATGGTGAGTGAGTAATTATCGTTGCATGTACTGATATTGACCGAATTGGATCCTTTGGGTAAATACACAATGCTTACGTTTACAATACTATCACATCCATTGGCCGCACGACCAGCCAAGGTGACCTGTCCAAAAGGTCTGGCCTTATTGAACAATTGACCATTGATCGTCGTGCTATAATTATCATCACACGTACGGAAAGAAAAATTACCAAAAGCTTTTGGTAGAAAAATTATATTGACATCGACTATACTGTCACATCCAATGGCCGATCTTCCTGGTAGTATCACCCTCCCTGTCGGCCTGGACAGATTAAAAATTTCATTGCCTACATTAACAGATACACTCGAATCACACGTTTGCCTCGTCAAATTAAAGAAAGATCGGTTTTGGAAGTTCAAACTGACATTGACTATGCTATCACAACCATTGAGTGCTCCTTTACTTATGATGACTTTGCCAGAAGGATTGCTACTATTGAAGACCGTCCCATTGACTACGACGCTGAACGTGTCCATGCAGGTATTCAGAGATAAATTATGTACAGCGTCAGGCAAGTAGGTGATATTAATATTTATGGTACTGTCGCACCCATTTTGAGCTGATGATACCAAGGTCACTGCCCCAGACGGATGCTGACGGTCAAAAGTCCTGCCACCGCTCACAAAAGTGAATGCTGTATCACAAGTAGTCAATCTGAAGTCAAAGGTCGCTTTTGGCAAATATACAATATCCACCATAATCAAACTGTCGCACCCATTTTGTGAAGCTCCTGCCAGTAAAGCCATCCCAGTAGGAAATGACTTATTGAAGATGATGCCGCCTTTAGTAAAACTATAAGTGTCATCACAAGTGGATAATTTTATATGACCGACACCTGCCGACAAGTAGGTGATGTCCACACTCACTATACTATCACATCCCAATGCGCTCGCCCCCGCAAGCGTAACAGTGCCTTTAGGTTGGGTCTTGTTGAATATTTGGCCACCAATTTGGAATGTCAACGTATCTGTACAGGTGGACTTGATAAAAGTACCCGTAGAAAATGTCTCAAATTTGATATCTACTATGATCAGGCTATCACATCCGAGTTTGTTTTGCAGCAATACTTGTCCTATTGGTCGTGCCTTATTAAACAATTGACTGCCTACTTGGATAGAAAAATTGTCATTGCAGGTGGTAGTAGTGATGGTCGTAGGTGGAGAAGGAAGATCATATGTCAGGCTTACATTGATGAGACTATCACATTGTCCTGCTATACTGGATGCGATGATGGTTTGACCCGATGTCTTACTTTCATTATAGATGTCTCCATTGACCGTATAAACTTGCCCTCGGCATAGTCTTAAGTCGATATTTCGTTCTAATAGTTTTTTAGTTAGAAATGAAAAAGTATCCTTTGGAAAAAAGACACAATTTCTATCGGTTATTTTCAAACTGTCAATATAAAATTTATACCTAGCACCCGTAGGGAGATTATTAAAATTGATATTCTGAGCTGGCTTACTACATATCTCCGTAGCATAAAGATTGAGCGAAGTAAGATTGACGTCGGTGCTAAATGTCTGACCTTGGTCGGATCGGATGATCATCTTTATATAGACATCTTTGTCTGATGTAATCCCCAAAGTGAAACACTGGTCTTGGCAGAGGTCCTTTGGGGCTGTCCAGGTAAGTTTTGGACTGGGGATACTTACTAAAGAGATAAAAGCACTATTCACCGGACATGCTGAGTTTTCGTTGACTTTGTATATGATATCAAAAAAGGATGTGGTGCCCGTTGCCAGTAAAGAATCAGACAATTTGCCCCCATTATTGTAAAAGAAGCCAGACTTGGATGCCCCTGTCCCTAAATAATCAAATAAATTTAGGACAGCACCCTCACAGAAATTATTGCTTTGATCATTTCCAGCTTTATTATTAGGAACAATATTTATTGATACAAATGCCGTGTCTAGACCACATGCCGGGTCATTTACAATATAAAAAAAGTCATTTTTCCCAAATGTAAGTAATCGGAGATCATAATTACTGGCATTAATTATAACAGTATCATTCAACTTCCAAACCCCATTTAAGCTGGCATCGGGAGCTAAATATGCATTCAAATCCACTATATTTGCCAATTCAGCGCATAGACTCAATGTACTATCCCTGCCCGCAGTCACTGTATGTACATTTATGGAGGTGCTCAGGGTCTCTGCACAAAATGATAGAGAGGGTCTAAATACAAGGGTAAAAGTGCCGTTGCCATATATTTTAGGATCAAAATTAGTGATGTTATTGCCTTCAAGTGTCCATAGCCCAGGTATGTTATCAATTTGGACAGGCAGCACTATGTTGTCTCCATTGGCGCATGTAGTTCCGAATTGTGGTGATGCCAGCACTTTTTGGGGCTTTACAAATACCGTCCGATTGATGATATCCGCACACGGAAAGTTTATAGTATCCGGTGTAAAAGTATATTTGGTTGTAATTGTGTTGGTGGGCTGTGGAGTCCATGTTCCCGCTACCCCATTGTCTGAAGTGGTTGGTAACATCAGGAGATCACCTGCACAAATAGTATCCACAAAACTAAACTGAGGGGAGATGACTGTTCCACTACCCAAGCAAGTTAATCTGAGATTGGAAAAAGTATTTGTTTCATTTGGTTGATTGTTTTGATTAAGAATTCTGATACTTACCGATCCCATACATTTGTTGGAATAATCAAAAAATATTTGTCCACTGTTAGGAGTCCGTCCTGGTACCCCTATCAGATCCACGAATACTGATCTACCATCTATGGAGACTTCTATATACATAAAATCCCAACAGTTAGAACATGATCCACCTCTCGGATTATTGATATCTCCAACACAACCTACACCAAAAGAACATTCATCAGCTGAATCCATATTACCTTGCCCCGCCCACCCAGTAGGAAAATTAAAATCCATCTCAAACCTGAAACTATTACAATTGCCTACATCAAAAGGCCCATAGTTGTCCTTAGCAACACTATCTATGTCTGTGTAACTAATTGGACCATTTAACTGCCAAATGACTTGAGCATCTGACTGGCTGAAAACATTAAAAGCTAATAAAAATAGTATAAAATACTTACTATGAAAAAAGACACCACGTTGAGTACAAAAGTAAAGCATTATTCATCTTTAAATTCGTAGTTATACAGTTCTTTGCCATTAGTATCTATAAATGTCATACTTAGTTTCCTGTTTTTCAAGTTTCCAGACACTTTAAATAATGCAAAATTGCGCACACCAAACATCGAGTTGGGCACTCTCAGAGTATTGGGTTCGTCGTGCATGCCTGTCCCAGAGGTGATCGCTGATGATGTGATGTCATAATACACATTGCCTTTGGGTGTCTTCAGCTTAGTGATTTCGGAG
>JBATLS010000696.1:0-4905 GCA_049289435.1 Saprospiraceae bacterium
TGTACGGCTGCGCGTTAGCCATGGTTATTGACATAGATAGAAGGATAAAAAGCAAGGCCTTCTCTATGGGCAAAGTGCGTTTTTTCAAAAATTTATTGATTTGTAATCTCACCAATGGAAAGATCACCAAAGTGGGCAACAACCACAATATCCACTGCTGGTTGATCTGTATGTTGACTACAATGAAAGCGGTGAGTGTAGATACGTATGCACCTGCCATCCGAAATGCATGATTTCTTATGCTATAAAATCTGGATGGTTTTTTTGAAAACCCTTTGATGTCTGTATATCCCAAAGCAAGACATATCACACCAAAAAACACGGGTACTATTAAAAACTGGGTATTGACCCATAAAAAACCACCCATCACTATCAATCCCAAACCTGTGATAATAATACTAATAAATAATAATAAATGATACATCCTGTATTTTGACGAATTGACAACGGTCGACTTCAGAGTCAGATACGCTGAAAGCGTCAGGTAAATACTAAAAAATCCGATTCCAAACAAAAACCAGTTTTGCTTATAAATACTCATCACCACGCTACTCAAAAAAATAATCACCATCGCCCATATAAAGACTTTTCCTAGATTGCGATGCAGTTTAGTGCCTTTGGACATGACCATTATGATGGTCCCCGTGATGAGACCGATGCTACCTGATACGATATGCATGATCAAAGCGATGTTTAGTACTGTCTCCATAACCATTCAATATTTTTAAAAGTAAAGTAATAGTACAAAGGTGCCTGCTTTGACAGAACTTTCCAATTCAAAGGGATTAATGGCAAACATGAATGGTTGCTTAGTGGCGTAAGGATCGTTTTGGGATCAATGGGAAGCCATCCTAGGGGTAAATAGTTTTATTTTTTCTTTGATTTCATCGTTTAGGGAGCGACTGACGGGGATCATTTCAGTGATATTTGTAAGGTGAAGTTTGTAACCCTGCGTATTGCCAGTGATGTGTATTATTTTTTTCAAATTGACCAAATAAGATTTGTGGCATCTGTAGTATTGTGGATAGTTGGTCAGTGATAATGCTGCTTTCTTGAGCGTAGTACGGAAGAGCACCGATTGGATTTGTTCGCTTTTTTGAAAATATATCTGCACATAATTATCGGAAGCAGACATATAGAAAATATCATTGGGATGTACTTCCAAAATTTCTTCATTATTATCACCGGTCAAAATGAGCTTACTTTGAGTAGTATTATTTTCCAATTGAATAATATTTTGGGCGTGAATACCATCATTTGTTGGTTCGGTAGTGAGATACTGATCAAGAAAACTTGCTTCACTGGCATACTTTTTTAGCAGGATATGCTGCTTGATGATCACTGACATCGTGATAGGGATCAATCCGATGAGCGTAGTATAACCAATCATATATTTTACAATCGGCCACAGAAATCCTGAATCTGATATATACATAAACAGGATTGAATTCCCGATCGAGATGAGCGCCACTAATGCAGTCATGTATAATATTTCCTTCCATACAGTCCAATGATTTTCTGCAAAATACTTCTGAAACAAAACTGGTACAGCTATGATCCAAAAGGCAGAAACCACCAATGAAACTAGCGCAAATTGAGAAGCCATAACCAACGCTTCAGGATCACTCAGCGTATCGATGTCAAATGGTTGGAGGAAATAAAGAATAGAAAAAACAGAACCAAACACTATCAACGTCATCCAGACTGCCTTTTTGATCGAATCAAAAAAAGGATAGGGCTGCTGTAGGGTTTGGTTGATGGAAGTAAAGATAGAATTCATTTTTGCGCACGTTTTAGCCACTTGTTTGATTTATTTAGGACAACGCATCACGCAAACATAATAATTTTGTTACTATAACATGAATGGAAAGGTGAAAACTTTTAGCTCTTTCCCGATAATTATCGGGAAAGAACTATTGGCATAAGCTTTAGCTAAAAAGGCTCATTTTTTGGCTAAAGCCCAATGATTTTTACAGATTTTACCCACTGGACTGAAGACAGTGGCAATTGAAAAATTTGTTTTTTCCTTGTTTTAAACTGCAAGGAGTCTGGTGTTATGTATTCGTATTTCGTTCCGCAGAAGGCGGATATTTTGTATTTCTTTATTCGTATTTCGTATTTCGTATTTCGTATTTCGTATTTCGTATTTCGTATTTCGTACTTCGTATTTCGTCATTCTAAATTTATCCCCCCACTCTTTTTGATTCATTCTCAATACTGGTGTTTCTCTTCCTGGATTTGACATTCTTATTGCCCAAATCATAGCTTATGCTGATAGATGCCCTTCTGCTATCATAATTACCGCCACCTAAGCCTCGCTGGCCATTGAATTCAGAAATACCACTCCATCCTGATTGATACGTGATATCGTTGATACTGAGTCTCACATTCATTTTATCATTGATAAATTTGCGTTGGAGGCCTAGGTTGAGACTATAACTTGGGTCATATAGAAATACACCTCCCCATACGCCAGGCCCTGAGTACCAACCAGACACTTCTCCTTTCCACTGTCGGCCCAGGCTGAAAGTATGTTGTTGATAAAAACTATATGATCCTGCCTGCACATCTACCTTGCCCTTTTCTCCATAGTCTGCTTGATTGTCAGTATATGATGCGGAAAAATTCATATATGCATTCCACCATTTGTTGATATCCATAGGTAGAGAGATGTTGAGGTTGTACAATTTTTGAGTCGCCAGGTTGTCCCAACTGATAAATCCAGCTCTGGGGTCGATTTCGTCGGGGCCGATCAATCTGGTGATTTGATTGGAAGTATTGGAGTACGCCAGTTTGAAAGTATATCTATATTTCAGAGTGTATCCGAGTTCTATATTGTTGACGATTTCGGGTTGTAAAAATTTGTTGCCTCGACTATATGACAATTCACTCAACTGCTCTCTAAATGGATTGAGAATATTGTAATCGGGTCTGTTGATCCTTCGTCCATAATTGACGGAAAAAACGTGCTCAGGAGCATATTGGTAAGTCAATCCGGCGGATGGGAAAAAACTGGTATAATTGAAGTCCACAGGATCTTCTTCCAGTTCTGGCAAAAACGTAGAAAGGTCACCCGTGGCATCTGTATTTTCGACCCTTAGTCCGGCTGAAGCGTTCCATTTTTTATGGAGACTTCTCGAAAAGTTGGCATAACCCGCCAATACATTTTCATCGTATGCAAACTGATTGGATCTTCGATCATTCCTTTGAGCAATATTATTTAAAATATTATAAAAAAGAAAAGTATTATCGGTACCTACATTACTAAATTTTGTACCTATACCGAGACTACCACCAAGTACCTCCGTTTCATAGTCTATTTTTGCTGTGGCGATGTCTATTTCTACCGGAGTATTGTATGAGTTGATGTTTTGGCTGATGATGGAGTTTTGGGTAGGGTCAAGGTAGTAATTGGGTTGCTGATAGTCTGCGTCATTTCTAAACGTACCATAGTCTGCATCTATATTGAGTTTGTTTTTTCCCGACTCATATGCATAATTGATATTGAAAGTGGCCTGTTTTCTGGTTGATGTGGATGAATTGGGTGCGGTAAGCACACTGTCCACAGTACTGGGCTGAAAGGCAGAAGAAATCAATGTTCTGTTGTCGCTTGACGATGAAGACGAATTTGTCTGACCACCAATGAGAAAACCCAAAGTACTTTTTTTACTGATGAAAAAATCGGTTCCCCACCTTCCATTGAAACCATCAAAGTCGTTGACCGAAGTATTGGATTCGAGCAGTCTGATATCATTCTGGTAGGTATCAAATTTCATCTCATTCCATCTGGACCCACCATTGTATCCGAGACTACCGAAGGTATTTAGATTTTTGTTTCTGTAATTGGCATTTCCATTGACGTTGCCTTGACCATACCTGCCATGCCCGTAGGTACTACTCACCGAGCCATTGGATCCGAGGTTTTTATCCTTTTTGAGCCTGATGTCTATGATCCCGGCATTGCCCTGTGCTTCGTATTTTGACCCGGGATTGGTGATGATGTCGATTTTGTCTATTTGTTCGGAGGTCAGGTTTTCGAGGTAATTGGTCAGGTCGTCACCTGTGAGCGGGATACGCTTGCCATCTACATATATGAGTACACCCGATCTGCCGAGTACGCTGACGTTATTGTTGTTGTCCACGAGTACTCCGGGAGCTTTACGCAATAAGTTGAGTCCGTTTTCACCGGCAGAGTTGATGGTGCCCTGTACATTGAATATGGTTCTGTCTGCTTTGACTTCGATCAAGGCTCTTTGTGCTGTCACCACTACTTCTTCCAGCTGCTTAGCGTTTTCTTTTAGTATGATGGGATCTATTTTGACAGGTTGGTCATTGATGGTAAAAACCGAAGTCTTTTGGTCGGTCATGCCTATAAAACTTGCTTCTGCAAAATAACTTCCTGATTTTATCTTTTCGAATGCAAAGGTGCCATCATCTCCGGTGATATCTGCTTTGACCATACTGCTGTCTTTGGCTGACTTTAGGATGATGGTTGCAAAAGAGATGCCTACGCCATTTTCTCCTTGTATCGCTCCGGAGAGCATGCCATTGGGACTATTTTGAGCGTAGCTGAATAATGAATATGTGCATAAAATAAACGTAAAAGATACAGATCTAAACATGTTGAGGATCATTAATTGTTGATTTGATTGTTGTATTATTAGACACAAATATCTTCCAAAAGTTGCTTATGGACAGCATTTATACGACCAAAAGGCCGATTTTTAGATGAATGGGGAGTTTTTAATGTTTAAAACTTGGTCATCAGTCAAAATTACAAATTTCAGAAAACCAGACCCCGAGTCAATGAAATAAGGAAAAAAGTGTGATGATTCGCAAAATTATATTGCGGCAAAATTTGATAAAATTGTTGAATGCAATGTCCATTTTCAATTGCCACTGGTT
>JBATLS010000697.1:0-2186 GCA_049289435.1 Saprospiraceae bacterium
GTATGTCCCTCACGCCGCAAAGGTAAGATGATTTTTGAAATATCACAACTATTGATGTTACTCATAAGAAAAAATATTCCACGGCATGATTTTCGGCGGATCTGCTTTGATGGATACAGGTTCGTTTTTGACCGGATGAATGAATGACATCTCTGCACAATGCAAGGCAATCGATTTGTCATGCAATGGTTGAGCGGCACCATATTTTAAGTCTCCGGCTATCGGACAGTTTATTTTACTCAATTGAGCTCTGATCTGATGTGGTCTTCCCGTCAAAGGATGTACTTCGAGCAATACTCTTCCATCCAGTTCTTTTTTAAGTTCATAGGTCAATATAGCTTCTTTTGTACCAGATTTTTTGCTGGCATAAGCTTTGACAATATTGGTGGATTCATCTTTGGATATATGGTGTACCAATCTACCTGACAGTTCTTCAGGACGTGTATTACAAATTGCCAGATATGTTTTTGCGATAGTCTTGTCCTGCATCATTTGGTTCATTCTGACCAATGCTTTGGATGTTCGTGCAAATACTACGACACCACTGACAGGTCTGTCCAGCCTGTGTATGACACCCAAAAATACATCACCAGGCTTATTATATCTGATTTTGATATATTGTTTGACCGCATCAGACAATGTAGCATCTCCCGTGATATCTCCATGCACCAGTGCGCCTGCAGGCTTGTTGATAGCAATGATGTGATTGTCTTCGTATATCACTATGATCCCTTGCAGATTGACTTTTTCTCTTTTCATACCGCAAAGGTAATGATTTGCAACCACATTTATTTAGGTAGAAATTATTCTTCCATAAAAGACTGAGTGAACTCTTTTTGTACGACCAATTTGATATTCATCATGACAATTTCTCCCATGGTCTTACATTGATGAAAAGCCAGATTGTGATGGTGTTCTGCAAGGTCATATCGCAATTGTTCTACTTTTTCGCTACTTGATATGGTATCCTTGACCATACATCTCATCAATTTAGTGAGCCTTTCCTTTGATATCTTAGCACGTCTGGCGATGAGTGATCTTTCTTCCAGCTGGTATTGTTTGACGGAGTCGTAGGTCAGATTTTTAAATCCTAACTCCAAGATTCCATTATTTTCTTTAAAGTATTGAGGTAGGTAAAATTGTTTTCTACTTTCGTATGATTGTTGATCAAAATCTATGGCTCTGATCCTGTACTGTGAACCTTCGATGTCAGGTGTGATGTCCACTATATAGTTGTAAGCTCTCATATCGCCCAACAATTGGACAAAACATCTTTCATTAAACTTTGTAAACTCCTTTGCGACACGTATCTGGTTAAATTGGTCAGTGGGCAGGGAGTGTTTGATAAAATCATCTCCGGGTATTCCTGCTATGTGTTCTTCTATGAGGGTACTCCTGTCCACGAGATAAGAAAGGCTATTGGGGGATAATAATTCTTCCAACTCCAAGCCGTATATCCGCGAGGCATCGATGGTTTTGATATAAAAATGATCGTAGTTGTCATTGAGTTTATTGATAATGCGGATACGAAATGGCTTAGTATTGCCGAAGATGCAATAATCAATCCTACTTACTGTAAGGTGATCTATCACTGCCGTATCACCATCTGTTTTTAATAAGGCATATATTACGCATAAGGAGTCGTTGATAATTTTTTGATCATATTCAGAATATATGACCGTCTCCCAAAAAGTATCATGCCCCACACTATTATACAAAGGTGCTGATGCAATATAATGCGTCATATCTTCATACTGCAGTGGTAACTTGGTCATTCTGCTATGTTTTGTCAGATATTGTGACAATGGCTCACTGACAGGAAATGCTATTTTTTTTCTGGATGGTTTGTTGCCTATCATTTATAATATTATGTTGTTAAAATATGGCAATTATCAGACCATTTTAGGTTTTGTGGTAATTATTAAGTATGATTGACATCATAAAAAGCATTTTCAAAATTAATATGATGTTTAAAATCTCATCATTTGTCAACAAGCTGCATATTTAAACACATTCAAATCTCACATGAATTCGACAACAAAAAAATTAAATAAAAAATAAAATATGCAGTTGAAATATTAATGATATGCAAAAGAAACGATTTTAAAGATATTATTTCTCCTGCATGATTTATATTTGCGCAAAATTTTAACATGAGATTTTTGATATCATTTTTGATCTTGGGA
>JBATLS010000698.1:0-9693 GCA_049289435.1 Saprospiraceae bacterium
TAATTTGATTTTGACTTGATCATCAGTGGGACACTCTACAGGAGTGATGCTGTAGGCTGCCTTTGGTACTATCTGACTGATATCAATGGTTTTGCTTATCTCCACAAGACACGCACCAGAGAATACGTTCTGCAACTGCACGGTGATAAGTTGGGATTCATTAGGGACTTCCAGGATGATGGAGTCACCCGTATATTGCTGATCTTTGATTTTCCACGTAGATGACGTGATGATACCAAAAGGGTTGAGTGCAGCAGATATGTCTTTCAATTTTAAAGTGACCAATGAATCTGAAAAACAACCATCCAGCGTGACCATAAAGTCCAAAACTGGGACAACCTCAGCAGTTTTAATATTTTTAGTAATGGTAGCAGCACAACCATTTTCGGAGAGGACTTCCAATGTGACTACCGCATCACTGATTCCCGATAATCCGATAGAAGGATTGGGTCCTGTAAAAGTTCTGGTCACCCCGTTTTGAACAACAGTCCACTTGGTGGAAGATATATTGAATCCCGGTTCATTTGTTTTGGAAATATCTGAAAGTTTCAATGACAGACTGTCTAATGCAGGATTACAATCACTCAATTGGTATGAAAAATCGGCTGAGACTTTATTTTCAAACACAAATACTTTTTGAATGGAAGAATCGATACACCCATCAATGCCCCTTATTGCTTTCAGCAAAACATCATATACTCCCTCTTGCGGAAATCTAAAGTTCGGACTGATATCGCTTGAAACAAAAGCAGGATCGGCGTCTGGGTAATTAAAATTCCATTCATATGATGCAGCATTTGTACTTGTATTGGCGAAAGCGACGGTCAGACCACTACAAGCAGAACCAGCATGCGTAAATGCTGATATTGTTGGTGCTCTGAGTGCGATCAATTTAGATTTGCTCACATCACATCCTCCCAAAAATGAAGAGTGGAGGGTAATGGATACATCTTTGAGTGAGGTAGGTATCCTGATCACAGCAGAATCACCTTGCAATGTCTTGCCTTGCAATATCCACTGACTCGATCCAATGGTTGCAAAAGGATTGAGCGGTGATGAAAGATTGATGAGCCTGATATCCACAGAGTCATTGACTGGACAATTTATATAATCGATGTTAAAATCTAGTGTGGGTACTAAAGATGTCAAAGTAATGGTCTTTGATACTGATTTTGCACAACCACTCTCGGTCAATAAATCGAGCTCTATGGTGATAGTACCTGTGTCGCCTACCATTATTGAAGGTGATACTCCAGCGTACTTTTGGGTAATATCTCCTTGTTTTACCCTCCAGTTCCTTAAAAAAATAGAAAATCCTGGCTCATCATAAGTAGATAAGTCTTGCAGCTGAAGTTGTAAGCTATCTTTACCGGCTTCACATCCACTGAGCGCAAAAGAGAAATCAGCCATTATCTTATTATCGAATACAAATAGCCTTTGAATAGATGAGTCGATACATCCATCCACTTCCCTGATGGCTTTCAGAAGCACATCATACACCCCAGCTTGCGGGAAAGTGAAAGTGGGACTGGTATCTCGGGATATAAATGTTACATCAGATGAAGGGTAGTTTAGATTCCATTCGTAAGACGATGCATTTTTACTCTTATTGGTCAATGTAATAGTAAGGCCACTACAAGCTGACCCAACGTGCGAAAATGCAGATTCAGCGGGAGGTCTGAGAGTAATGACTTTTGATTTTTTCACATCACAACCGCCCAAAAATGAAGTTTGTAACGTGAGAGTAATGTCTTTGATGGATATAGGAATCCTGATCAGCGACGAATCACCATTTAATACCTTGCCTAGCAATGTCCATTGGCTGGCACTTATAGTGGCAAAGGGATTGAGTGGAGCGGAAAGATTTACTAACCTTATGTCTGTGGAGTCATTTGCCGGACAACCGATATATTCAATATTGAAGTCCAGACTTGGTTTCAAAGCATTGACGGGTATTGACTTGCTAATAGACTTTGTACAGCCGTTGTCAGTCAAGACTTCCAAATCAATGGATAAAATTCCAGTATCCCCGACCATAATATTTGGATTTGTACCCGTATATAATTTTGTGACGCCTGATTGTACGATTTTCCATTTTCTTTCAAAAATTCCAAAACCTGGTTGATCAAAAGTAGATTTATCACTCAATTGTAAGGTCAAACTATCTTTACCTTCCTCACAACCGCTTAGAGAAAAAGTAAAGTCTGCAGATAATGTATTTTCAAATACAAATACTTTTTGAATGGAAGAGTCGATACACCCACTCGAAGCATTGGTAGCTTTAAGTAAGACATCATAAACACCGGGGTTTGGAAAGGTAAACGCGGGATTGGTATCTCTTGACACAAACTGAGGGTCAATATCAGGGTATTTGAATTGCCATTCGTAGGATGAGGCACCCTGACTGGTATTGGCAAATGATATAGTCAAACCGCTACAAGCAGACCCGGCATGACTAAATGACGACACTGGTTGAGCTTGTAGTGAGATGATTTTGGTTTGCTCGATGTCACACCCTTGACCTAGAGAAGATTTTAGCAAAATAGATATCTGTGATAATGATTTTGGTATCCTCACGATGGTCGAATCACCTACATATGTCTTGCCAGACACCAACCATTGACTCGATCCCAAAGTTGCAAAAGGATTGAGTGGTTTTGATAGATTGATCAGTCTGATATCAATGGAATCGTTGACTGGACAGCTCAAATATTCTATTTTGAAATCCAACCTTGGCTGTATGGTGTTGATAGGTATGAGCAATGATTTAGTAGCCATGCACCCATTGTCTGCTGACACATTTAGTTCAATGGTGACATCACCATTGTTTGATAGCTGCGCTTTTGGATTTATTCCTGAATATGAAGTGGTCGCTCCATTTTGAGTCACCTTCCAATTCCATGTTTCCAGCTTAAATCCGGGTTCTAAATATTCAGATCCATCAAAAAGACTGAGAGAAAAGCTATCTTTAGAAGTATTACAATCAGAAAATTGATAGGTAAAAGAAGGTGTTATTTTATTTTGAAAAACAAACACTGTTCTCACTATCGTATCAAAACAGCCATCTGATCCTCTGGTAGCTCTTAGCAATACTTTATATATCCCTGGGGCAGGGTAAGTAAATATTGGATCTTTGGTAGTTGATAAAAATACCGGATTTGTGCTTGGATAATTGAAATTCCATTGATAAGCACTAGAACTTAAGCTCGTATTGAAAAACTCCACCCTAAGTCCATCACAGTTTGTTTCTGAAGTATTAAAATCTGCCAATGGCGGTTGGCTGCACACTCTTACATTGTATTGAAAATCCCTCCTTACAATCCCTAATAGTACACCATTTCTATATTCTTCTACACAAACTCCTATTAGGAACTGACCTACTAAATTGGGAGTACCTGTTAGTATTCCTGTTTTGCTATCGATCTTGACAGGATCACCACCCATCATATTGCTTAGATTGTATGGGGGAGCCCAAAGTACATTGCTATAAGGTGGAAAGCCAGGAGGCTGAGGTTTGGGGTTTACTAAGGTGGCTCCAAGAGATGGTGCGCATAGTTTATACACGAGCGAATCTCCGTCCAGATCTACAGCGGCGTGATCAAAGACTATGGGTTTATTGGCACATATATAGACCCCAGGCCATTGGATAAATTCAGGAGAATTATTTTTTGCGAGCAAAGATGCTTCATTTACATTTATCCAATAGGTAGCCCCCGTCTCTAGTGGATCCGAAACATTGTTCAATGTGGCATTTCTACAACATCTCTGGTAAGCCAAAGTATAACCACCTGGTCTATTAGGTAACGATACTATGCCAGAATATACAGTTTCATGTACACACACTTGTGTCCCCTCAAATCCGCAATCACTATTTATAAATTCATTCAGTGTATCTGATGACATAAAAGGCATACGTATCTGACCATTGTTTCCCAACCATATAGCCAATGCTCCACTTGAAGTGAAAATACCTATGGATGCTGGGTCATCAAATTGTGCTTCGGGCGACCCTAAAAAACAGTCTCGTCTGAGCACCAGTTTAACTTGGTATATATCACCCGAAATATGTTTGTAGGTCAAGTTTCCACCTACGATGTGTGTGGCTGCCACTTTTTCGGAAGTACACAGAAAAAACATTAACCCAGCCAGAATCAGAATATTTTTCAGAGATTGTATATATGACATGTTGTTGGGTTTTATCATTTTAAATTGTTGTTTCTTGAGGCTCTAAGGATTTCTACGCGTCGCTCATTGGCAGCCTTAAGATTATAAATTGAATTACGCTCATCTCTGATATCTCCCTCGACATCAGCGGGGGCGAGTTCTTTACCAAATGAGATGTCAGTAATGGCCAATTGACCTGATAGGAAATAAAATTTCAATTCTGTATTACTATGATTGATCATTTCATTTTTCACCGAGTTTACTCTTCGTTGTCCCAAGGCTAAATTATATTTAGAATCTGCACGAGGCGATGCATATCCCTTGAGGATTAATTCCACTTTGTTGCCTGCTTGAAGTTCATATAATAGATTGTCCAAAAACATTTTGAATTTATCATATCCTCCCTTTATATCTCCTTCAAAAAATACTTCGTAGGATTCATTTGATTTTAGTTTTTCATTTTCGGACAGCGGCGCAGCAAATCTGTTTTTGTATTCTTCTTTTCTTTTGGCGTAAGACGAGACCAGGTTGCCATATATGGCTTTAGTGTCTGTACTCTTGCTTGCAATATCTGGTAGGTCGTTGTCAAAAAATAGCGATATAGGTAGTAATTCCTGAAGTATAAATTTGTCGAGATATAGGTCACGTCTGATTAGTGTCGATTTGTCCATTGGTCGGGTATCTATGATTTCTTCTGCTGTCGTATATCCTTCTTTTGCCGCAGTAACTTTATATACATCGCCTTGTGTCAGCATGAAGTTAAACTCATTAGACATTGGATAGGTCTCTACGATATCTTTTTTGGCGGGATCTGTCAAGTTTTGTAGCGTCACTGTCACACCATTCAATGGAAGCTTTCCAATGGTCGTAAATGTAAACACGTCCAAAAGTATCTTATCTGTGGCCAAGTACATTTTTTTGATGATGGCTTCTGATTTTTCTACACCTATGGTGGATAGTGACAGTGTATCAGGGTAGTAATTCTCTCTCTCGGCTATGATCAGATAGTTGCGGTCGATACCTAAAGGAAATTTATGATCATTCCCATCATCATTTCGGAAGCGGGCTATCTCTTGGCCCGTGGATTGATCTATCAGTATGACCGTGGCATTTTTTAGTGGTCTGCTGGTCAATTTGTCATAAGTGAGTGCGTTCAAATCAAGATCTATTTTCAAGATATCCATTTTGTAAATATCATAACAACAAGACTCATAATGACTCTCAAGAAATGAAGAACCTTCCCGATTGGATGATAGAAATGCGGTGTTGCCGTCTTCCTTTTCATAATAATAGATATCATTGTAGCTACTATTTATGGGTACTCCAGTATGTATGATACTGCCAAACGATTCATTGGTTTTGCCAGCTTTGTATATATCATATCCACCTAACCCCTCCCGGCCGTCCGAACTAAAATATATAAAATCTGTGGACTTATTGTAGAATGGCGTGATCTCATTGTCAGCCGTATTGATTGATTTGACATTTACAGGTTCCGAATAGCCAAATTTTGGGTCTATCAGACTATACCAAATGTCCAGGTTGCCCATACCGCCAGGACGATCAGCCACAAAATATAATATTTCTTTTCCACTAGACTTGTCTATGGTGACATGAGGATGAGTAGCCGTATAGCCGACTATATTGATCGGGTCTGGCAGTTTTACTTCATTGCTGATGAAGCCATCTTTATCTATATTGCTTTTGAATATTTCGCATCTTATATCACTCCCATTGATGTATTGGCAGACAGTATAATATATCTGGGTGCCATCAGGGCTTATCGCAGCATTGGACACTAGTTTATCCCTTTCATTGATATATCCTGATATCAGTGCTATACTACTATCACCAGACATTTTTAAGATTTTAGATATCTCTCTCGCTGGTTTAGTAGCAGGTTGCGCTTCCTGAAATCTCATCGAAGAAAAATATAACTCGTCATTATACATCATACCACTGACCTCTGAAGCTGGTGAATTGATAGCATCTGAAAGTCTTTCAAATTTATATCTGGATACTGGTTTTGATACTTTTGATAGCGCAAAATCTATACTTGCCAACTCCTTCTTAGTTTTGGCTGTATAAAAACTATCTATGCCCCCATATTCAGAAGCATATACGGCATAGTATTTTCGGGCTTCTTCGTACTTGCCCATCCTCTGTTTCATATTTGCCAGCCAAAAGACAGATAAAGGTTGGGTACTATCTTGCAACGAATCAATGAGATATTGATATTTAGATGCTGCCAAAGCATATGCATTGAATAATCGGGCTGATTCGGCAGATTTGTACAAAATTTGTGCGTCTATGGGTTCAAATTCCAATGCTTCGTTATAATATTGTAGTGCCCCGTAATAATTTTTTTCGTTAAACTGTTTTTCTGCTTCTAAGACGAATTGCTTTTGAGAAGGAGATTGACCATATACAGCACACATCAAAAGATAGCATAAAATTGTGGCCCCTATTTTTTTTACTTCAAAATTTTTCATTCTTACATTCTAAATTAATAAATGGGACAAACTTTAGCCAGTTTTAAAGATTTCACATGGGCAATGATGTACCTCACATGAATTTCTGGACCACCTTTATTGGACCTGAGTATGTCATTAAACTGATTGGTATCAATATCATAACTCAGGCCTGCGTATATATTGTTGTATTGAATCGCCAGTGTGGGTATGAGGGATTGAGCAGTGCGATAGCCCATACCGGCATGCAGTTGTATTTCTTTGCCTCGTTTTTGATTTACATGAATTTTTGCTAGTCCCCCGAATACCGTTTCATTATAAGGACCTTGTACTTGATGCAATACATGTAGCTGTAGATCAAGTTTTTCTGTGAGTTTTGCTTGACCAACTACGTTGTATGTAAATCTCTGTGGGAGTTTTGACACCGCCGGATCATAAAATGCAGTGTTCGGTTTGACTAAGTGTAATCCAGATATACCTGCATCGAGGTAGGTGCGGTTGTCCTTTTGATATCTGTAATTTAGACCCAATCCGGTCTCTATGAATACTATCCTTTCAAAATTTGCAAAAGACTCACCGGTAGGTAACGCTGAGTTAAAGACCTCGCCATCCCATTGCTTATCCCATGTAAGCGTCTGACTATTGAATCCTCTAGATGCGACCCCAAGGGTTAACCCACCACTTACTATATGATGTGGCGTAAGTATCCTGTGATAGGCAGCATTGAGGTTTAGTGACGTTAGATTGAGAGAGGCATCTCCTTGTCTATCATGATTCAGACTTATCCCACCACCCAAAAAATGATGATCCCCTTTGAGTATGTACAATTTTCTATCATATGCCCCACTCATAGTAAACCAAGGTACTGGCACAAAGCGCCACTGATCACGCATGGATACTACATATCTATGATCACCATTGAAAACCCCGGTCAATGCAGGATTTATATTTTGGGGAGCATTGTAAAATTGGCTATAGTGGAGATCCTGAGCATTAATTTTTGAAAAAGATACAAAAAAAAGCATTCCCAAGACTACTAACCATATGTTTTTGGTTTTCAAAATTTCTTAGTTTAAATATATTAAAATAATTTATACTATATAATAATTTGTAATGTAATATACTGTGAATATTTTAGTATTCTTTTTACTATAATTAATAAATATAGCAAAAACTATACTAAACTCCTCAGCGATGAATTATTAATAAATTTTAAAAGCAATATGACTAATCGATTTTCCAGGCTTATCATCGATGATTTGAGATCTGATCATTTCTATTGCCAAAGGCTCTGTAAATACCTCTGACAAATCCTTAATACAACAATAAGGAATGCCTATATGTTGAAGATTTAGTTCGATTGTTGCAAAATTTATTAACTCAAAAGTTTGCTGCAGAATTACTTGAAGCTCCTCCCTATTTTGGAGTCTCTTCATATTTTGATCAAATTTAAGGAGTTTTTCTGGGTCAAAACTAAGGGAAAACCATAGTTTTTGGAATTGCGAGTCACTTCCCACCGCCAAAAGAAACTTTATTTTATCTTTTGACAGAAAAAGATCACCATATGGAGCTATATTGGGATGCAATGTCCCGAGAGGTTGAGGTAGGTGGTTACCCATCAGATAATTGGAAGCTTGATTGCACAATGCTGTGAGCGCACTTTTGTATAATGATATGTGCAATATGCTACCTGACCCTGTAGTTGCTTTTTTCCATAGTGCTGTAAGTATGGCTTCTTTCATTTGGTGCGATGCGATGACATCCATCAAGGCTACTGGTAGTTTTGCCAAATTATTCTGATTTGTACCCGTCATAGATATCCATCCAGTTTCTCCCTGCATGACCAAGTCATATCCTGGTCTGGGATCATCGAAGTCATAAGCACTCAGTTGGGCAAATATTTTGGTAGGATATTTTGAAATGATATCATCAGGCAGCAACCCCAATTTTGTAGCCGTTTGCTTTTGAAAATTTGAAATAATGACATCACTTTGTTCGATCAATATCGTGACTTTTGCTCGTTGTACTGGGTCAGTAAGGTCTAATAATTTAATATCTTTATGAAAATTTGCACTAAAATAGTACGACGAAACGGACGATGATTTGTCCTCTGTAGGTAGCTTCCATTGTCTGGTGGCATCACCATGGGTGAGTTTATTTTCGATTTTAGTTACTTGAGCTCCCAGCTCAGCAAAAAAAGATCCGGTCAATGGTCCAGCCAGAATACTGGACAAATCCAGTACTTTCAATCCTGTGAATGGTAGTTGGTTGTCGAAAGTCAAGGTCGGTTTTTAAATTTATCAGCCACGAAATATTCTTTGCTTCCTTTAGTATAAATATAGAATCCTTCTCCAGATTTTTTTCCTAACTTACCAGCTTCGACCATATTGACCAACAACGGGCATGGGGCATATTTTTGATTGCCAAATCCACTGTACAATATATTTAAGATAGATAGACAAACGTCTAGGCCTATGAAATCAGCCAATTGAAGTGGACCCATGGGGTGCGCCATACCCAATTTCATGACGGTGTCTATTTCTTCTACCCCAGCCACATTCTCATAAAGAGTATATATCGCTTCATTGATCATCGGCATCAGGATTCTATTTGCTACAAAACCCGGATAGTCTTGCACCATCACTCCAGTTTTATGGAGTATTTTGGTAGTTTCAATAATTACAGAAAGTACACTTTGCTCGGTATGGTATCCTTGTATGATCTCCACCAGTGGCATGATCGGGACTGGATTCATAAAATGCATGCCAACTACTTTTTCAGGTCGTTGGGTAACACTGGCAATTTTTGTAATCGAAATAGAAGACGTATTGGTCGCTAATATCGTGTGTTTCGGGGCTAATTGGTCCATTTGACTAAATATTTTGAGTTTCAGGTCAATGTTTTCAGTCGCAGCTTCTACTACCAAATCTGCATTTGATATCGCAATGGTTAAGTCAGTTGTTGTTGCTATATTTTGCAAGGCATATTCTAATTCTGTAGCAGTGATAAGTTCTTTTTTATTCAGTCTCTCCAGATTGGTGCGAATACTGACTAAAGC
>JBATLS010000699.1:0-1777 GCA_049289435.1 Saprospiraceae bacterium
ATTTTGATGATTTATGGTATGAATGTTAAAACAACAAATATAGATATCTTTTCATAGAATGGTTTTTTAGAACCAAAGATAATTAGGTGATTTAAAACTATCTGATTTGGATACCAACAATTCATAAAAATGATGGTTTAATTGAAATTTCAAATCTTCATCATATGTGTGTGTGACCTATGTCACCCATTTTTTCCTTATTTCACATTAACTTTGGCTCATAAACCATTCAAAATGAAACGTATAATAATATTAGGAGCTGGTACCGGAGGGACTATCATGGTTCATCAACTCACTAAAGCATTGGATAAAAAATCGTGGAAAGTTTCAATCATAGATGAACGCAAAGAACATTATTATCAACCTGGATTTTTATTCCTGCCATTTGATCAATACACAGAAAAAGATATTGTAAAACCTATCAAAGATTTCATACCTAATGGAGTAGAGTTTATAAATATCGGGATAGCAAAGGTCATTCCAGAAGAACATAAGGTGGTACTGACAAATGGAGATATTGAGTTTTATGATATTCTGATTGTGGCTACCGGGTCTGAGATTGACCTGGATGAGACACCGGGTCTGGCTGGCAGCGAATGGGAAAAGAGCATATTTACATTTTATACTTTCGATGGTGCTTTGGCTCTGAGAGATAAGCTAAAAACATGGAAAGGTGGCAAGATGGTAGTTCATATCACAGAAATGCCTATAAAGTGCCCAGTTGCACCATTGGAATTTGCTTTTCTGGCAGATAGTTTCTTTAAAGAAAAAGGGATGAGAGAAAAAGTAGATATCACTTATGTAACTCCCTTGAGTGGAGCATTTACAAAACCAAAAGCCACTGAGACGCTTGAATATTTGCTTAAAGAAAAAAACATTACCATTGTAAGTGACTTTGCTATAGAATCGATAGACAATACAAGCAAATCGATCATAGATTATGGTGGTAAAAGTGTACCTTTTGATTTATTGGTCACTGTACCTACCAACAAAGGCAGCAGTATGATAGAACGATCAGGTATGGGTGATGATCTTAATTTTATACCAACAGACAAAGCAACACTCCAATCAAAAATTCACCCAGATATATTTGTGATAGGAGATGCCACCAATGTCCCAACTTCAAAGGCAGGATCTGTAGTTCATTTTGAAGCCGAAATTTTAACCGAAAATATATTAAAACATATAAAAGGTATAGAGATGACTGATGAATTTGATGGTCATGCAAATTGCTTTATTGAAACTGGACATGGCAAGGCTTTATTAATAGATTTTAACTATGATCATGAACCAGTCACGGGAACATTCCCGATAGCAGGTATCGGTCCATTAAGATTGCTGAAAGAGTCCAGGCTCAATCACCTTGGGAAACTTGCCTTCAAATGGGTCTATTGGAATATGCTACTCAAAGCACGTCCGATACCATTTGTGAGTGCACGTATGAAAACAGCGGGCAAAGATTTGGTAACATAAAATAATGGTGTCAATTAAAATAAAACTTAAAATATATAAAAATGGACAAATTAATAAATGGAAAAACAATCTCTGTAACTGAAGAAGGATTTTTAACAGATTTTGATCAATGGGATAAAAGCATAGCTGAGTCCATTGCGACAGAAAATTCGATCACTCTGTCTTCACGACATTGGGAAATATTGGATTATATTCAGGACCAATACAAAAACGAAGTGGCCTTGAGCATCAGGCGGATAGGTAAAAGCGGCGTAGTAGATATCAAAGAGTTTTATCAACTATTTCCGATGGCACCACTTAAGAC
>JBATLS010000700.1:0-4993 GCA_049289435.1 Saprospiraceae bacterium
CTTTGGTACATATCACATTCAGGTTTTTTTATATCACTGAAATAAATCCTTTGATGCCTGGGTTAATCGCCAGTTTTTTAGGACTTTTGATTGGCTCGGTTTTATTTGTCAAAAGAAAATAGATTCATTTTAATTAGATTCATCTATCCATCGTTTTTAAATCACTTCATTGTTAGAAATTTTAACAGAGCTACTCTTCGATAATTTTAATAACTTTGTCTAATCAAATTTAATCGGGTTAAATGACTTAAATCATTCCACCTGATAATGAATATCAATGTTTTAACATCACAACGGCGTTAATTTTGAATCTTCAAAACAATAGGTTTTTATGTTTAAACTCCGAAAAACGGAAGATCGTATCACTGTACAATGTAAGCATTGCGGCGACGAATGTCCAGATGAACCACTGGTGTACAAGGACAATCATTTTTGTTGTAATGGATGTCAGGTAATATATCAGGTCTTACAAAAAAACGGTCTGGGAGATTATTATCAATATGAAGTCAATCCTGGCATCAGTCAAAAATCAGTACTTTCTAAGGATTACTCCTTTTTGGACGAGCCCAATGTCATAGACAAATTATTGGAATTTGCTGAATCGACTATTTGCAAAATTTCATTCACACTGCCTCAGATACATTGTGCATCTTGTATCTGGTTGCTTGAAAACCTGAATCAATTAAACGCCTCGATCATTCATTCCAGAGTGGATTTTCTCAAAAAATCTGCCACTATCAGCTACGACCCTACATCCATTTCTTTGAGGCAGGTCGTGGAATTGCTGGCTTCTATAGGCTACTCTCCAGAGCTCAATCTTCAAAAACTCTCGACTGATTCCATTCATGCTATAGATAGGTCTCTGTACTATAAATTGGGATTGGCTGGATTTGCATTTGGCAATATCATGCTTTTGAGTTTTCCTGAATATCTCGGATTCTCACAAGCTTCTATAAAATTTTATATAGGCTATATCAATATCATTTTGGCGTTGCCGGTTTTGCTGTATAGTGGATTTGACTATTTGAGATCGGCCTATTGGACTATGCGCATGAAACAGATCAATATTGATATCCCGATAGCAGTAGGGATGTTGACATTATTTTTGAGGAGTTGTTATGAGATTATTTCAGCTACCGGCGAGGGCTACCTCGATAGCCTTGCAGGTTTTATTTTCTTTTTATTGATCGGCAAATGGTTTCAACATTATACCTTTCATTCCATCTCATTTGATCGAAATTACCGATCCTATTTTCCGATTTCGTCTATGGTCAAAGTGAATGATCAATGGATATCCAGAAGTCTGGATCAATTGGGAGCTGGAGACACTCTCCTGATAAAAAATGAAGAAATCATCCCCGGTGATGCCTTGCTGATGTCTGATACTGCAAAGTTAGATTATAGTTTTGTGACTGGAGAATCTGATCTCATCCACAAGTCTGAGGGGGAAAAACTTTTTGCCGGAGGGAAAAATATAGGCCCAAATATTCAGGTGCAATTGTATCAAAAAGTGGACCAATCATACCTGACCAAACTTTGGGAAGAAGACACCTTCAGTATGGACAAGGGAGCAAAGACGCAAACCTTGATTGCTAAAATAGGAAAATACTTTACGATCACCGTCATGAGTATGGCGGTTTTAACGCTTTTGTATTGGCTCAGATACGATTCGGCTCTAGCCTTCAATGCATTTACTGCCGTACTGATCGTGGCCTGTCCATGTGCTTTAGCTTTGGCACTACCTTTTAGTTACGGAAATATCTTAAGATTGCTTGGTAAGAGAAAATTTTATATTAAAAATGTACAAGTCATAGACAGAATCCAGCAAATCGACGAAATTATTTTTGACAAAACTGGGACCATCACCGATCATAAACATTTGGTGGTCGAGTGGTCAGGCAGGCAGATGGACGAGAGGGAGACATATCTGGTCAAAAGTGCGGTCTTTCAGTCCAATCATCCGCTGAGCAAAGCTATATTTCGACTTCTTGATGGAGATTATACATCATCACCCGATCATTTTGAAGAAGTGACTGGCCAGGGGATAAAAGTGACCATTGGTACGGACAAGATCTTGGTTGGATCTTCGGTTTTTATCAATTGCGGGTCTGAGTATAAAAAACAAATTCTTGTAGAAATAAATGGAAAACTGGTAACCGCATTTGCTGCAACACACAAACTGAGAGAGGGCGTGAAGGAGTTGGTCCATACACTCAGTAAAGACTTTAGTATAAGCATATTGTCTGGGGACAATGATAGAGAAATGGACAGGTTGCGAGCTGTATTTCCTGAGGGCTCTTCGCTGATATTCAATCAGACACCGATAGACAAACTCCAATATATCAAAAGCCGTCAGGAAGCAGGACACAAGATACTCATGATTGGTGATGGGCTCAATGATGCAGGTGCGTTGATGCAAAGTGATGTAGGGATAGTGATCTCTGAAGATTCCAACAATTTTACCCCAGCGTGCGATGCCATCCTGGGAGCAGCAGTGTTTGGAAACCTGCTAAATTACCTGACTTTTCTCAAGCAATCAAGATACATCATCAAAGGGGCATTCATCTTGGCTTTAATATACAATATGGCCGGCCTTTATTATGCGGTGAGGGGTGAGCTATCGCCAGTAGTGGCGGCAGTGCTGATGCCTTTGAGCTCGATTACAGTAATGATATATGGCCTATTATCCAGCAGATTGGTCTTCAGTAAGTATGATGTCTATCAAAAAGATAGATTTTAATCGTTTGATTTTGAACGTATTAAAATTAATATTTTTCGCAATTTAATTTCTTTTGACTATAAATACTGAATCGCTTTATCCTATTTCAGATAATTTGCCTCCTTCACATTGAAACACCCGTGCTGGAAATTTTCGGATCAGTCTGTAATCGTGAGTAGCAATGATGATCGAAGTGCCAAATTCTCTGGCCAGCCGATTCAGTAGATATAGGATTTCGTCGCTAGTGTCTGGATCCAGATTGCCCGTGGGTTCGTCTGCTATGATGATAGGTGGATTGTTGAGCAGTGCTCTGGCTATGACTACCCTTTGCTGTTGGCCACCCGATAGTGTAGATGCTTTTTTCTTTTCATACCCCGTCAATCCCACCATTTCTAGTACTTGTAATACTCTTGCGGTCATCTGAGACCTGTCTTTCCATCCTGTGGCTTCGAGGATATATAGCAGATTGCGACCCACTGTCCAGTCATCAAAGAGATTGAAATCCTGAAACACCATACCTAATTTACGGCGGAGCAATGGGATTTCTCTCTCCTCCAGATCATTGAGTACAAAACCAGCGGCTACCGCATGACCTGTTGTGACAGGTACGCTACCATATATTGCCTTCATCAGGCTGGTTTTCCCACTACCTGATTTGCCGATGATATAGCAAGTCTCCGCTGGTGCGAGGCGAAATTTTACTTTAGATAATACCAGATGGAAGTCCTGTATGATATCTACTTCGTCAAAAGATATGACATAATCGTTTTCCAATATATATAATTTGATGTAAAGATATGGAAATATATGACTAATCGGGGGATTGAATGATAGCACTTTAATTTCTTTTGACTATAACTAATCTTCAAAAGAGGAGACACTAAAGCTTTTATTTATGAAGAATGGGGGTAGGAGAGTATCCTGTAGTAAGCCACTTTAAGGCATTTTGAAATGAAAAGAGATTATAGATATTTAGGTGATCCTAAAACGATTGGACGTTGTAAAAAAACATTATATACATCCCCACTAATTTACTTTTTCATGCTCTTTCAGTATTTTTTTCACTTTGTCTTCAGTAAGACCGGTAATATTGGTTATCATAGATACATCTATCCCTTGAGCAAAACAGTTGAGTACTACTTCTATTTTTCCTTTTATGATCCCGATTTGCTCACCTTCTATTTTCCCTTCTTTCTGCCCCTCTTTCTTATTTCTTAGCGCTATTCGTTCGTAAGTTGTCATGATATTATCTTTTATTGATGGTGGTATAGATTTTATGGTTTTGGCCAATACTTCCTCAGTTATATCTGATACATTCAAAATATAAACGATGATCATTTCTAAAAAGTTCAAATTGACACCAGCTAGAGGAAATAGTCTGAATATCCGCTCAAAATCATCTTTTAGCTTCACAGGATTTATTCGCCATTTTTGCGCAATCAAGGCAGCAGCCATCATTGTATCCCGGATATCCACTATCTGATCTTCAGTGATAGTATGAAGCCCAAAAAATAGATGGTTGATTTTTGGAATATATTCTTTGATATCGTCAGGATAGTCTATAAACAAAGTCGATATATCTACCAATTTCCATTCTTGTTTACCTTGGTAATAAATCACCGGAATAATGACTTTGATGGCTTGCTTTTCAGACAGACACTTGTACCAATGAGCAAACATATAGTGTCCAACTTGTATCAATACATGACGACCAGGTGAAGATTTATGCTCAAAAAGCAAGACTATATCAGCTTTTAACCCATCATGGTCACTTAAACCCACTTCAAAAACTAAATCTGAAAAATGTTCTTGAAGTTCTTCATTCATATAAGATTCTTGCAATACTTGGAGGGTCGATAGTTCCAAGTGTAAAAGCAAAGTCTCAGGTAAAAATTTTTCAAAAAAAGCAATGGCTCTGCTTGGATCAGAAAATGACTCTCTGACGATTTTGTCATGAATATTGTTGATGCTATTTGACATACTAAAAAAGTAACGAAATATGGGCACAATAGAAATAAAAATTTATAAAGACGTGTATTACTTTATGAAAAGTTTTACGAATCACTTTTAAAATTTTTTCCAATATGCTATACACACAATCTGAAGCGTGTTGCATTCCAAATACTCAAATTGTCCTATATTGTCCCGTCGATTACAGATCAGAAAATTATGTTGCGAAAGTTGTATTATTGGTTGTCTCCTGAGTGGAGATTTAAAGTACGCAAACTTTGGTATTTACCAGGTGATATCATATCAAATCGGAGCAGTCTGATT
>JBATLS010000701.1:0-2774 GCA_049289435.1 Saprospiraceae bacterium
ACTGGAAGGTCCACCCAATCAACGACTTGAAAAGTAAGGCAAAAAGATACTGCCTTATCGTATATTTGATATCCAGTACTTATGTCATACAAAGGTATATAATAGATATCATTCTACCAAGATTTATGGCACAGCCATAGCAACACAGCGACCTACGTACACTTGTCAGGCCGGCCTGTACGTGCAGGTTCGTAGCAGACTATACCTACACCGAACCAGGAGATTATTTAAGGAAATAGCAGCTTTTTAAAAATGTTTAACTTTTGTTTACCCCAAAAACAAAAAACCCTTGCAAATCGCTGACTTACAAGGGTTTATGTGTTGTTTAAGTGATCCCGACAGGATTCGAACCTGTGACCCACAGATTAGAAATCTGTTGCTCTATCCAGCTGAGCTACGGAACCATTGGCTTTTCGATTTCTTCAAATCGGCTGCAAATGTACTACTTTCTTCATTTATAGTAAATATTCAGCACTCATTTTTTTTATAATGTTCATTTTTTTTATTCATTATCGGTCAAAAGTGAGTCTTTTGCCTTGGCCTTGGACAAAAAATTGATCTTTTCCATATACTTTCACTCCGTTGATATACGTGCTGTCTATCCGGCCTTTTAGCTCCTTACCTTCCAAGGGTGACCACCCGCATTTGTATAGGACGTTGTTTTCGTGCACAGTCCACTTACTGTGAGGGTCTATCAATACAAGGTCTGCATACATGCCCTCATCAAGATACCCTCGCTCCAGGATTCGGAAGCACTCCGCTGGAGCATGGCACATTTTCTCTACGACCTTCTCCATAGATATCCACCCTCGCTGATGAAAGTCCATCATGATATTTAGTGTATGTTGCACCAATGGTAGTCCTGATGGGGCGTTGATGTAAGGATTTGATTTTTCGTCCCAGGTGTGTGGTGCATGATCTGTAGCTATGATATCCAGTCGATCATCGAGCAACGCAGCAAATAAGGCTTTCTTGTGCTCTGCAGATTTGATGGCGGGATTGCACTTGATTTGATTGCCCAAGGTCTCATAATCATCCGCCGAAAAGTACAAATGATGAACACAAACTTCAGAAGTGATCCTCTTTTCTGTCAAAGGAAGTAGGTTTTCAAACAGAGCCAACTCTTTGGCGGTACTGATATGGAGGATATGCAATCTGGTCCCATGCTTGGTTGCCAGATCTTTTGCCAGAGATGAAGATAGATAACAAGCTTCGACGTTTCTGATGAGCGGATGCATCTCAGGAGTGAGGCCATTGGGATATTTTGATTGAAAATCAGACAGATTCCTTCTGATGGTGGCTTCGTCTTCGCAATGAGTAGCTATCAGCATGGGAGTATTGGCAAAGAGTCTCTCCAATGTAGATGGATTATCGACCAACATATTGCCGGTAGATGATCCCATAAATATTTTTATACCGCACACATGCTTAGGGTCTGTGCGCATGACTTCTTCATAATTGTCATTGGACGTACCCATAAAAAATGAATAATTGGCATAGGAATTCTTTGATGCGATATCATATTTTTGTTGCAGCAACTCCTGAGTAAGTGCTTCTGGTTTGGTGTTGGGCATCTCCATAAATGAAGTGACACCTCCTGCTATGGCTGCCCTGGATTCCGATGCTATATCGGCCTTGTACGTCATGCCAGGTTCACGAAAATGTACCTGATCATCTATAATACCCGGGATAAGCCATTGTCCATCAGCATGCACTTCTGTATGATGGCTCTTGACGGCTATGTGAGCGTCCACTTTAATGATCCTTTCACCATCTAGGAGCACATCCTGATACTTAGATACGCCCCGATTGATCATTCTGGCTCCTCTAATGACTATTTTTGACATGATTTCGATTTGGTACAAATGTAGTGAATACCAATAAATTGTCCTTTCCCAAAAGAAAAATAATTCTAAATTACAAACTAAAAATCTGTGTTCTTATGATAGTATTTAAGAGTATGTTTAAAAATTTTCTTAGTTGCTAATCAATTGGTTATGGTTCTGACCATAAAATAATCAACGTGTTTAGTGTACTAAATCAGACGATTATTTTGAAAGCAGGTTCATAAGATATTGATTATAAAGCAATAAAAATTTAAACATACTCCAAGATATGGATTTTGGATCGGTGATATTTTTGATAGTTGACTTTCAAGATGCCAAAAGTATCATTCAACTTATAGTGAAATGTGGGCTTCACAATAAATTAATATACCTTTGCTGTATAATCACAGCATCACATCCATGCTTTCTAAGGTATTCAAATTATTATTCCTGTCAGTCACTTTAATCATATTGTATGGATTGTGCAGGGTGGTATTTGTCTATTTCAATTATGAGGTGTTACATTTATCCACGGTAAGTGACCATCTTTTGCTGTTTTTTTATGGATTGAGATTTGATATTTCGGGTATTTTGTTGTCCAATGCACTTTTTACCATCTTATATTTACTTCCAATAGAGAAATATCTCTCTAAAATATACTGGCATCAAATATTGAAATGGATCTTCCTTACGGTCAATTCATTTTTTATTTTCATCAATTTTGTGGATGCGATTTACTATCCATTTGTCAAAAAAAGGGCTCAATCCGATATGTTTCTATTTGCCAATGGTGAGAAAGGGCAGGAAGTATTTGGCCTGATACCTACTTTTGCCTTGGAGTATTGGTATGTTTGGGTCTTGTTTTTGGTATCCGCATTTTTATTGTGGAAATCATATGACCAGATTCTTAAGCAGAGTCAAGGTACTCATTTTGTTAAACATACATAT
>JBATLS010000702.1:0-2584 GCA_049289435.1 Saprospiraceae bacterium
AATCCTCCACATGGAGACAATCACGATATGTGGATCAACCCTAATGACCCAAATTTATTTATTCAGTGTAATGATGGAGGGGCAAATGTCACTCACAACGGTGGTAAAACATGGAGCACCCAGTTCAACCAACCTACGGCAGAATTGTATCAGGTTGAAGTCGATGATCAGTACCCATATTGGCTGTACGCAGGCCAACAAGACAACTATACGACCATCGCTGTGCCTAGTATGATTCCAAATAGTATCCAAACACCTGGGGTAGGGTGGATCATCAATACTGGAGGGTGCGAGACAGGTCCTGCTGTACCAAAGCCCGGCAATCACAATATAGTGTATGTCAATTGTAAAGGAAGTTTTGGTGTCTTTAATAAGATCACCGGGGTGGAAAAAGGATATCAGGTAGGCGCATCCAATATATATGGACATAACCCAAAAGATCTGAAGTATCGATTTCAGCGAGTGGCACCTATACACGTATCACCACACAATCCCAATGTAGTATATCATGGGTCTCAGTATCTGCACAAGACGATCAATGATGGGGAGACTTGGGAGACTATTTCACCCGATCTGACAGCTTTTGAAGCCGATAAGCAAGTGATATCAGGAAGTCCTATCACTAGAGACATCACAGGCGAGGAAATTTATAGTACATTGTATGCCATCCAGGAATCGGTCTTAAAAGAAGGACTTATCTGGACAGGCTCCAATGATGGATTGATTTATGTCACCAAAGATGGCGGCAAATCATGGGACAATGTCACTCCGGCAAAATTGCCTAAAGGAGGCCGGGTCAATGGTGTCGAAGCATCTAGTCATGACCCCAACAAAGCATACATATCTGTACTTAGATATCAACTTGGAGATAACCAACCATATATCTACAAAACAACCAATAGTGGCAAGACTTGGGATTTACTGACTACTGGAGACAACGGTATTGCAAAAAATATTCCTACCAGAGTCATCAGAGAAGACCCTGTGAGACCAGGACTTTTGTACGCAGGCACTGAAGTGGGTGTCTTTATCTCTTTTGATGATGGTAAAAACTGGAAAAAATTTCAGCAAAATTTGCCACTGACTCCGGTGACAGATATCAAAATACACCGTGGAGATCTGGTATTGAGTACCATGGGACGATCCTTCTGGATATTGGATAAGATCAATGCGCTCAGACAACCAGCATTTGAAAGTGTGTCAGACAAGCCAGTCTTATTCAAACCAGACAACACCATCAGGTACAGACTGCCTAGAGTCAGTAATGATCAGACTACTTTCCCTGTCCTGCCACAGTCCGGAGTCATCTTTGATTACTTCCTTCCAAAAGATTTCAAATCTGGTATCAGGATGGATATTTTGGATGTTAATAAACAAGTAGTAGCTACATTTATCAGTGATAGCACAAAACAAAAACTGCCCGATGAGACCATCAGGGATATGAGCACCAATCGGGTCATCTATATTGTGGATAAATCATTGAGCACCAAAGATGGACTTAATAGATTCAAATGGGATATGAAACACGTAGGTCCCTATCTCAAAGAATCGAGAAGAAGATATCAAAATGGACCTTTGGCAGCTCCCGGGCAATATTCTGTCCGACTGACTGTTGGAAAGACGGTACTTGAAGAATCATTTGAACTGATGATGGATCCTAAAGTGAAAACGTCCGGGATTTCAGAAAAGGATATCAGCGACCAGATTACTATGCAAAAGCGAATCATAGCTCTAATCTCCGAAGCTCAAAAATATCAGGAGTCATTGGAGCAAGAAGTTAAAAAATTGAAAGGAGACGCTACAAAAGCTGATAGATTGAAGAAGGTAGAAGCCGCTTTAAAATCAATGAAGACAGAGGACGGAGCTTATCCGCAACCCATGCTGAACGATCAGATCATGTATTTGTATGGCATGATAGGCGATGCGGACCAAATACCCGGAAAGGAAGCAGAGATGAGATATACTGAGCTCAATGAACAATTTATGGGTATTAAAAAAGGATTGGAGTAGAAGGGGCGGTGATCCAGTAAATTATTTAAAAAAGGTGAGCTTCCACTTTTGTTGGAAGCTCTCTTTTTTAGAGTATGAAGTCATTTAAAAACGTATGTTAATATGATATGTAAGTGCTTGGAATTCAGATTGTTATCAAATTTCATTTTCATTCCCGATAGCTATCGGGATTAAAATTGATGAAAAGCTGTGTTTCAACCTGCCTGCCAAAGAAATTGTTCTTCTGGCAGGTGACTTGCATAGGAATTAACAATATGTTTTTAAATCACTTCTATGTTTAAAAATATTCTTAGTGGCAAAAATAAAATTCTTAGAATAGGCTCCATCTTACATTTCCCAACCTTTCCTAGGTACTCTATGCACCAACTGGTTGGCCACTTCCAAATTGGTAAATTTCATATTTTGGGCATCCCAGACCAATTGACTTCTTCCGGGATAAGTTTCTCCTACTTTGATGTAATAGCTCTTCATCGCCAGCACACCCAGCAATATGGCTTCAGTAAATGGCCCGGCATAATCAAATGAAGAACTCAACTCTGCATTGCCATAACCTTTCATACATCCATTGACCCAC
>JBATLS010000703.1:0-4517 GCA_049289435.1 Saprospiraceae bacterium
ATCACCAATCTAGCATATGAACAAGATACCCTTTCGCTGGAAAAATATGCAGATTTAGAAATCATAGATGCTGGTAAGTGGAAAATAGACGATATCAGTCAGCCATTATCCATATCTTCCCTGGAAAAGGTCAATGATGGTGGTACGATCACTATTAAAAACCAACTCACTGTTGCCATTTACAATATGGGCGTATATGATCTCCTTCCGCCCACTTTGATCGCAGATCCATCAGTACAAATATTGACTGGAGAAGCGAAAAGGTGTATGGTATATTTGCCCGAAAAATTAATGAGTCAGGACACAGTAGCTTTCAATCCTATCAAAGATATCATGGTAGAAAAAGCAAATATCAGCGACTATATGATATACATGTACATTCTTTTGGGGTTGATTTTGATGGCAGCTGTAAGTTATTATTTTTATAAACTGAAACATAAGAACGTAAGTGCTCCGATAACTAAAGTAGTAAAAGTCATCCCGGCGCATGAAAAAGCTTTGACAGCATTGCAGCAGCTTGATCAGGATCAGGTGTGGCAACATGGAAAAATCAAAGAATATCAGACCAGATTGACAGACATCATCAGGACTTATTTGGAAGATAGATTCCGGATTGGTGCACCAGAGATGACTTCTTTTGAAATCAACCAAGCATTATCTAAAGCAGCAGATTTTGATCAGACTTATACAAAAGACTTAATAGAAATCCTACAGATAGCTGACCTGGTGAAATTTGCCAAAGCACAACCAGATGATGACATCCATCAGTCATTTATGTCCAAGGCTAGGCTGTTTGTAGAAAACACAAAAGTGATAGAATCCAAAGAAAAAGACATTGCATCAGATACTGAACCATATAATAAAGAATAAAGTTAATAAACCACACAAAGATATGATAGACAAGCTCAATGATGTCCATAAAAAATAGCCATTTTGAAGCAGCAAAAAGATCGTTTTGTGTGCATAAATATATTATAAACTCTGGTTATGGTAAATAATTATAAAAATCCTCCGAAAGAAATTTTGATATATAGTGTATGATCGAATATTTTAGTCAGTTTCATTTTGCTACCCCATGGTGGTTAGTCTGCCTTGGCTTGATCCCGTGGTTGATATGGAGACAGTATTTTTCTAAAAAAAATGTCCTCCCCACTATCACTATGTCAGATACCAGCGGATTTAATCCTTCATCTACCTGGAAGGAACGATTATTCCCTCACTTGCCTTTGCTCAAAATCGGAGCACTGTTAGCACTGATCATTGCTATGGCTCGTCCCCAACTCAGTCTCACTGAAGAAAAAGTAAAGGCAGAAGGGATTGACATCATGCTGGTCATGGACTTGTCCAGTAGTATGTTATCCAAAGATTTTGACCCCGACAGGCTTGAAGTCAGCAAAATGGTGGCCAAGGAGTTTGTCGAAAAAAGAGTACACGATAGGATAGGTTTGGTGGTATTTTCGGGCGAAGCATTTACCCAATGTCCTTTGACTACAGATCATACTATATTGATCGATTTCTTATCCAGTCTTCAGGTAGGGATGTTACAGGATGGCACCGCTATTGGTATGGGCCTAGCCACAGCTGTCAATCGACTCAAAGACTCAGAATCGAAGTCAAAAATCATCATACTACTCACAGATGGAGTCAATAATTCTGGGTACATCAATCCATCTACCGCCGCAGAGATAGCCAAAGAGTATGACGTAAAAGTATATACGATCGCTGTAGGTACGATGGGACAAGCTCTCTCACCAGTCAATAGATCCATGAATGGCGAATATATGTTTGCCATGGCAGCGGTGGAGATTGACACAGAACTACTGCAGGAAATCAGTAAAATGACTGATGGAAAATATTTCAGAGCGATAGACAGAGAGAGCTTAGAAAATATATATGCTGAGATAGATCGACTCGAAAAAACGGAAATAGAAGTCAATGTGTATAAAAGATATCAGGACCAGTACAGAATCTTCTTGTATCTGGGCATATTTTTTATATTGCTGTGGTGGTTGCTTACCATGACCATTTTCAGAACATTGGTATGAATATAATGAATAGATAAATCATGTTTAGATTAGAAAATACATCTTCATTTTACTTACTCATCTTGATCGGCCTGGTCGTAATAGTGTATATCTATAGCAATAAGGTGCTACAAGGTCGAATACGTAAGTTGGGAAATGAAAACGTAATCAAAAGATTGATGCAGGGTGATGGCCACCACAAAGTTAAAATGATGATTTGGTCCGCTAGTTTGCTTCTGCTCACCATCGCAGCCGTCAATCCACAATACGGACTTAAAAAAGAAAAAGTCAAAGTCGAAAAGAGTGATATCATCATAGCTTTGGACATCTCCAATAGTATGAATGCCACAGATATCAGCCCAACCCGATTGGAAAAATCAAAAAGGTTGATCTCCCAATTTATAGAAAGCCATAAAGGCGATCAATTGGCTTTGATATTGTTTGCCGGCAATGCTTACTTACAAATGCCACTCACTTCGGATTATGCAGCTGCAGATCTGTTTGCAAAATCAGCCAACACAGAAATGGCAGGAACTCAGGGAACTGCCATAGACGAAGCAATCAGCCTGGCCATGAGAAGCGTCAAAGAAAAGAATCAAAGAGCATTGGTCATCATTTCTGACGGTGAAGATCACGAAGAAAATGCCCTCGATCAAGCTACGAAGGCCGCATCTGATGGTTGGAATATATTTACCATCGGAGTAGGATCAGCAGAAGGAGGCTTCGTACCCATCTTGCAGCAAGGTAGGGAAGAGTTTAAAATGGACGAAAATGGAGACCCTGTAAAAACAAAATTGAATAAAGAATTGCTCCAACAAATCGCTGAAAAAGGCAATGGAAATTTTTATCTTCTTGATAGAGACAATGAAACCATCATCAATGAAATCAATGAGCAAATATCCCGATTGGGAAAAAGAACCATAGAGATGAATTCGTTTACACAATACCGAAGTTTTTATCAATATTTCCTTTTTTTAGCCCTGGTATTACTCATGATAGAAATATTATTACCACCTAAATCAAACGCATGATGAATAAAATATTTTTATTACAAATTTTAATCTTTTTATCGACTGCTGTGTTTGCCCAATCAGCCCACAAAAACCTAAGAAACGGGGATATGCTGTATGGATTTGGAAAATTTGCGGATGCTGAAATCGAATATCGCAAAGCAGAAACTAATCAACCATCGACCAAGTCCACTTACAATCTTGGCAATACACTCATGCAGCAGGAAAGGTATGAAGAAGCTACAAAAAAGTATAATGACGCTGCTTCAAGAGCTACCACCGACGAAGAACGAGCCAAAGTGCATTATAATCAAGGCAATGCGCTCTACAAACAAAAACAATTTCAGGAAAGTATAGATGCCTACAAAAAATCATTGCGCTACAACTCTGGTGATGAATCAGTAAAAGAAAATCTGGCTATTGCAAGGCGTGAACTGAAAAAACAGCGGCAAGAACAGCAAAAAGATCAAAATAAGGACCAGAACAAAGATCAAAATGAAGATCGGGAACAAGACAAAAACAAAGATCAAAAAGACAATTCTGATGATCAGAAACCTCCCCAAAATGAAGATCAGAATCAACCATCAGATGATAAGAATCAGTCCCCACCCAATGACAAAAAAATGAGTCGGGAAGACGCCAAAAAATTGCTGGAAATCATGGACAATGAAGAAAAAAACGTCCAGCAAAAGCTTAGGAGAATGGATGGGAAAGCCAAAAAGGTGACTAAAGATTGGTAGTGGTTTCACGCAACAGCTCAGTTTAAAAAAAATGAAATTTTAGGGTACGCCCCTTAGTTTCATACTTCGACAATCCCTTTAATAAAGTCGAAAAAAGAAATGATATCCTCATGAATTTCATCAACAGTCATATTATTTGCTACTTTTTCTCTATTAATTTTAAGATCATGTTTTAATTTTAAAGAGTGGAATAAAGAATCATTGTTTTCGAATAAAATCTTTTTACCATTGACCACTTCAAATATATTGGCCTTTATAGTTTTCCAATTTGCATTTTTGGGTAGCACCAATCCTTGTTCGCTAAAGAAATGATCGATTGTCAGGCTAATATCGGATGAAAATAGATCAAAGTCTGTTTGATTCTTTACATCCAAAATAGCTTTTTTCCAAGCTTCGGGAACTAAGAGATAATTCTCTATATTTTTTCTTTTCCATTCTTTAATAACAGGATTGTCGGGTGCAGGATGAAAAGTTTCTTCTGAATCGTAATCGAACAACACTACCCTTTTGACTTTAGGATTGATTTGTTTTAAAGCATTAAAATGATCATCAGACAGTTTTTTCATATTGTCTTTGGTAGTACCCCCCATTTTGTGAATATGAAAACTGTTAAATAAACTGGTGTGACCTAATATCTCTGCCCATGCAATTAATAATCTTTCGTCGTCTTCCCCTTCTACATATAATATATACGGGTTCAATTGTGTCTTAATTACAACAACATTATCTACATCACTCATGGC
>JBATLS010000704.1:0-5328 GCA_049289435.1 Saprospiraceae bacterium
CTTATGAGTATGCCAGTATGGGTTCTGATACACAAAGAGCCAAAAACAGAAATAAAATTTATCAATGACACTTATTACAAGTATCAAGTCTCTTATAAATACAATAAGGACAAAAAGAGAACCGACAAGATTACCGAGAAATTGTTGGGTAAAATAGATGAAGAGCTTGGATTTGTTAAATCCGACAAGAACACTATTCGGGAGCAGGCCATGGGTGTTGCACTTCCCAAAGTGGACATTAAAAACTACGGCGTTTGTTTATTATTTTACACACTTCTCAAGGATGAATTGGAACTTTTTAAAAAGCATTTTAAAGAGAATGTTGCTGATACGATTTTCATTTTCGCTATGATGCGATGGGCTTTCCAATCACCCATTAAGAGAGCGCCATCTTATTTTATCCACGATTATTGCTCAGAACTTTATGTTAAAAATTCTTTATCAGACAAGGACTTTTCAAATGCTTTAAAATTTGTAGGTCAAAATAGAGAAGCTTTAACACAATGGATGAAAGATTTATTGAATATAGAAGAAAATGATAATAATAAGTTTGTCCTCATGGACTCGACCCATATTACGAGTGTTTCAGAGCATTTAGGCATCAATGCATTAGGTTACAATCCAGCCCACAGCTATGATAAACAAGTACGGTTAATGTATCTATTTTCTGCCCAACTCAAAAAACCTGTGTATTACAGACTAATCAATGGGAATATAACAGACCTAAAGTCTATGAAGCTATGCATCAAAGAGATGAAAGTAAATGATGTCATCTATATAGCAGACAAAGGATTTTACAGTAAAGAAAATATAACAATGTTGGACAATGAAAAATTACAATACCTAATTCCATTGCATCGAAACAATAAGCTTATCAACTTTAAACCTATAACGGAAGGTAAAATAAAAATAGAAAATAAAACATATTTCATTTACCAAGACCGAGCAATATGGTACTACACCTACGAAAATGAAGGGATAAAATTGATAACATTTTTGGATGACAAACTGCGAACAACAGAAGAAAATGATTATTTATTGAGAATACAAAGTAAACCTGAAGAATATACTGAAACTAAGTACTTTGAAAAGTTACACGTGTTCGGAACACTTACTCTTGTATATAAAACGGCTGGGCTAACAGAACCCAAAGATTTATATACAGGATATAAGAAAAGAAATGAAGTAGAAGTCATGTTTGATAGTTACAAAAACTTTCTGAAAGCAGATTTAATGTATATGCAAGATAGGCACGTAACAGAAGGTTGGCTCGCAACAAATTTTATAGCTATGATTGCTTATCATAAACTATTCGCAAGAATACAAGATGCTAAACTCACTGCACATGTGTCACCAAAAGATGTAATAGAAACCTGTAAAAGTATCTACAAGGTAAAAATAAATGGTAAATGGCAGATTTCAGAAATTACAAAGAAAATAGACCAGCTCCTGAAAAAATTAAAAATAGACTACCTAAAAGAATAGCGGAGTTAGGGACTAAAATGAAATTCGTTTCTTCATTGAAAGGTAGGCAAGGCTAGCAAGGATTAAAAGTAGAAGAATATAAAGATGATGGGCCACATGTACTAAGCAGTGCACATTTCAATAATTATATTATTGACTGGGATAAATGCCCAAGGGTATCAATTGAACGTTATTTAATGGATGAACATATTCAATTAAGAATTGGTGATATATTGCTAATGAAAGATGGGGCAAATATGGGAAAATTGGCTCTTGTTGAAAACTTGCCAGGTCTAGCTTGTTTAAATAGCCATTTACTTTTGTTTAGATCACTAAATGAAAATGGTGTTCCTTACTTTTGGCCAAAGTATATGTTTTACCATATGATGTGTCAAATATTTCAGGATTATGTCAAAGTTAATGGAACAGGATCTACATTTCTTGGTATTTCGCAAGAGTCAATTGGGAATTATCCTATTTGTTTACCTGTAATTGAAGATCAAAAGGCAATTGCAAAATTTTTAGATAAACAGTCATCTAAATTTGACCAGTCCATTTCCTTAAAAGAGCAAGAAATAGAAAAGCTAAAAGAGTACAAGGCTACATTGATAAATAGTGCTGTTACTGGGAAAATAAAAGTATGCTAAACATAGGACTTGATATGGACTTGATAGGGACATTACTAGGCGAGAACACATCCAAAGTGTATCAAGGAAAAGCGAACTTTGTACATGGCGATGCGGCTTATTCGTCAGCTGTTATGGTCTATACTAATGCTAGTAGAGCATATATAGAATACGATGATACCATCGCTACATTTATGCAGGATGGTATAGTAACGTTTGATGGTTTAGTTGAAGAAGATAGACCTATCAGTGGCAAGATTGGTCCTTCAAAGAACTATGCAGATGGGAAAACCATTGCTGAGTGCTATGAACTTAGCATTGGGGCCGCAACAAATGTCTACAAGATAGAAACTGTCCTGCTGGGTTGTTACATAAAACATGAGTTTACTTTTCATTATAAGGGAAGTAAAATCACCTTTGTTCCAGGTACCAACACTCTTAGTATGGCTAATCGCACCAAGCGCTTAAACCACATCATTCTAGAAGGAAACAGCGTAGTGATAGAGCATGATGATCTCTCTATAGATGGTGTAAATCAATTGCTTTGGCTTATTTGCTGGTTACTTAGACCTATCGTAGCGTCAGAAGTGTACTATAAACCATTGATTATCAATAATGGTGAGCTAATCTTCTATAGTCCTGAGACACCTAGTGGCAAGCGGTTTGGTATGACAGAGAAAATATTGATGAGTACAGCCACGTTACCTACTTATCTTCAAGATGGTCTAACTAAATGGGATAAAATGGATGCATTCGACCGACTTACAATCAAAGACGCTGGCCATGTCTTGGCCAATGCAGAAGCATTGGGATATAGTGAGCTGGCTATCATGCCACTTTTCGCAGCGATTGAACGATTAGGATCAAAATATGGAAATGCCAAATCTGAAGGCACTATAGGGAAAATAGTGAAAAACTTAAAAGGGGAATTAAAAAAAATAGCCATTTCATTTTTTGATACTATTGATGAAAGCCTTACATATGATCATAAATCAAATCTACTCCAAAGTATTTCAAACATTAAGCCTTATGATGATCAGGTAATCCAAAAGGTTAGAAAGCATTTAGATAATAATGGCTTCAAGCATAAACCTGATTTTAAAATTTACAAAAAACTTCGAGATAGTTTAATACATAGCGGTGTTTGGCCAAAAAAATCCAAGAAACCACCATTTAATGATCCAGATGATTATCCCAATCAAAAAAGCAATGATCTTCAAGACCAAATGGAGGTAATCATGTTGATTGCTGTCTTAGATCTAGTAGAATTTGATGGCTTGATAGAAATGAGTAAAAATGGATGGAGAACTTATTCTCGTATTAGTGATGTTAAGAATGGAATTAGGGAATGATATTTGAACTCAAGATAAAGTATTTTTATTTGACTGGAATTCGGAAAGTAGATAAACAATAAATATTGAAAAAACAGAAGGTATTTATATCGAGTGTACAAAAGGAATTTGCTTCAGAGCGTGAGGCCCTGCATCGCCATTTGCTTTCTGATCCGGTATTACAATTGTTTTTTGATCCTATTTTGTTTGAAAAGCTACCTGCTAAAGGTGAGTCTCCACAGGATGTGTATCTCACCGAAGTCGTCCAGTCTGATGTTTATATTATTTTGATTGGTAAAGAATATGGCTTTGAAATGCCCAATGGTATCTCACCTACCGAAATGGAATATGATGAAGCGCAAAATGAAGCTATTTTTTCATTGGCCTATATAAAGGATGCAACCGATGCCAACAGGCATCCTAAGGAGATGGCTTTATTCAGAAAAATTCAAAACCGATTGTCTTATAAGCGATTTGCTGATACGGAAGAGTTATTGAGAGAAGCAACCAAATCACTGATCAATGTATTGCAACAAAAAGGGTTGATTCAGACAGAAGGCTTTGACAGCACCATTGCCACAAAAGCGAGTTTGGCAGATATTGACGAAGATAAGGTCATTGATTTTATTGGAATAGCCCGATATAAAAGAGGCTTTCCTTTGCGTGAAGGAACTGCATTGGCCAGTGTGCTTTCGCATCTGAATTTGTTGCTACCCGATGGGCTGACCAATAGTGCACTTTTGGCTTTTGGAAAAAATCCACAACAATTCTTCCCGACTGCCATTGTCAAATGTGCCCATTTTCACGGGACGTTTGTAACAAAACCCATTCCTGATCATCGAGTGGTCAAGGGTAATGTTTTTACACAAGTAGATGAAGCGGTAGATTTCATATTATCCAAGATTGCTATCTCTGTTGGTACGAGGCAAGAATCCAATCAAGCACCATTGCATTACGAAGTGCCTAGATCGGTCATTGCAGAAGCCATAGTTAATGCCATCGCTCATAGAGATTATAATAGTACGGGTAGTGTCCAAGTCATGCTTTTTGCTGATCGGATCATGATCACCAATCCGGGAGGATTGCCTATGGAGTTGACGCTTGAAAAACTAAAATACGATCATGCTTCTTACCCCAAAAATCCACATCTCGCTGAGACGCTATACCAGGCAGGATACATAGAACGATTCGGGACAGGGACAGGTGAGATTTACCGATTGTGTGAAGAAGCAGGATTGCCTGAGCCATCTTTTAATTTAGAAGAAGGATTCTCATTGACCATCTACCGACCAAGTACCGATCAAGTAACCGATCAAGTTACCGACCAAGTAAATGAACTGGTCAGAAGGTTGATATTAGTATTGACCCACGATATGAGCAGATCGGAAATCATGGATAAATTAGAATTGCGTCATAGGTATAACTTCAACACAAACTACTTGCAACCGGCTATAGATCAGGGATATATATCTTATCTATTTCCTGATAGTATCAATAATCCTGATCAAAAATATAGATTGACCGATACTGGTCATAATTTTTTTGCCACTATAAATATCGATAATAAGCCTGCCGTTACCGACCATGATACCGACCATGATACCGACCATGACACCGACCATGATACCGACCATGTTGATGAACTGATAAAAAGACTGGTTCTAATAATTACACAGCCTAAAAGCAGACCTGAATTAATGGATGCGCTTGATTTACGGCATAATCCAAATTTCAGAGATAATTACCTTCGTCCGGCATTGGAAGGTGGTTACGTAGAAATGACCTTACCAGACAAACCACAAAGTACCAAACAGCGCTATCGTCTTACACCAAAAGGTCAGATACTAAAAATAATCTTAGAAAAAAAACAATGACCAGCCAAACCAACGAACAAGCGCTAGAAGCCG
>JBATLS010000705.1:0-8449 GCA_049289435.1 Saprospiraceae bacterium
ATATGTATATTTTGATTTCATCATAAGTATAATAAACTGTTGTTTGTCTGGTTATTACACATTTGTAAAGCCCTTTTTTAACTGTTGATACAGGAAATGCTTCGGGTTTATCTTTTACAATTTCTAGTCGCTGTTCAAGTTTAGTAATAAATCTGAGTTTAACCGTTGTAGATCAATCATTTTCCAAGTATGTTTGCAGATCGTTTAATCGTTTTTCAGCAGTTTTCGTAAGTACGATTTTCCGCTGCATTACCTATGTTTTTCTAGGAAGTTCTCAAATGGTATAGTTTTACCATTATTTACTTCTTTTAGAGCATTTTCAATCTCACCTTTTTGTTCGTCCGTCAACACTTCCCATATATCCTGACTTTCTTCAGTTTGGAAAATGTTTTTAATACGTTTAATTATATTTAGGTTGTTTGTATGTAAAAGCAACTCAATTAGTCTTAACTTTTCAGATTGAATATCCATTCTTTATAAATTATTATACAAAGATAACGGTTTTCTTGGTTAATTGCATTTATACCATATGAGCGCTATCGGTTTGCGCTGGCGACGGACGACCGATAGGGAGTATGTAGTTCAGCGCATTGTTATGTAGGGTGATTTAGTCTTTCAGATGTTTTTTAAGATACATTTTCTCGTGTAAAATTCTTGCTATTTCCATTGTTTTACCTTTATCCAAAAGCCTATAAAATATAATGTGTTTGTTAACTTTATATCCTTTCAAACTTAGGAACAGTATCGAATAGTCTCTGCCTTGTTCAGAATCTTTTTTTAATTCTTGGCATTTTTCAATAAGTTCATTGTAATATTTATCAGCTTGTTTTTCTGACCAAGTTTCATAAGTATATTCCCATATTTCTTCTAAGTCAATCTTGGCTTTTTTAGTAAAATTAATCTTAGCCATTGACCTTTTTTCTTCGTTTCAATTCTTTTAGATGTGTTTTCGGGTCGAAATCTTCTGCTATTCCACTGTCAATTCCATCTTGGATTGCCATTCGTAAAGCATAGAACTTTTGTTCTTCTTCTTCTAATAACCTTAAACCAGCTCTTATCACTTCACTTGCATTTGTATATCTTCCTTCCCCTATTCTTGTTTGAACAAATTCTTCAAAATGATTTCCTAGGGATATTGATGTATTCTTACCCATTTTAGTTATTTTAGTACAAAGTTACCAATATTTGGTAATTGTTGCAAATTTATTTATCCTCCAACATAACTCATAAATTTAGGAAACAGATATTGCAATTCAGTTTCACTTATTTTTACTTCTTGATGGAAGCCATAGCTCCCGATATTTGTAAATACGTTTACTTTGTAAATTTAATATTCTGCAAAAATATAGCCATGTAGGATTATTTTTATACTAAACTTTAAGCCTGTCAGCATAATCTACAAATTCTCCAAATTCTATGTTTCTTTTTAGTATTCTCAGATACATTGCCCAGCAAAAATTTGAAATGCGAAAGTGTTCGTTATCTTCTTTCCATCCTGAATGGTAAAATTGAATTTCTGTAATGTTGTCCTTATCAGTCAAACAGAAACCAACTTTACTTCCCTGCCAATCTTCATCAGAAATTTGCATTGTCAATTCAAACTCCTTATTGGTCAAATGTTTTGAAACAACTGCTGTCCAATGGTAATCTGGCTCAAAATGAAAATGAAATGTTTCGCCTATTGCTACGTTGCCCTTTGAGGCTTTCGTCCACCATTTGTCAAGCCCTTCCGGCGTTGAAACGGTATTGTACACTTTATCAATTGGAGCATTTATCGGAAAGTTAAAAAATATGTCAGCCATTGTCGTTGTCGTTGTCGTTGTCGTTTTGAAGGATCGATCGTCAAATGTATGTGCACAAATATACAAAATTATTCACTAATTAAACATCAGTTTCACCATGTTTTATTGCACTAAATCACCCCAAACTCAATGTATTAAACGACCTCCCCAAATATGCAATGATGTCTGAAGCACAAAGGCTCTCCATACTTTCTTTGTTCTGGATAGCTAGATCTCCAGCCAAACCATGCAAGTAAACGCCCAAAATAGCAGCATCTTTGGGTAAATATCGTTGCGCTAGAAGTGCTGTGATGATTCCTGTGAGTACATCTCCCGATCCTGCTGTGGCCATGCCGGGATTTCCGGTACTATTGATATATACATGACCATCGGGGGTGGCAATTCGGGTATGTGCCCCTTTGAGCACTATGATCACCTGGTGTTTGATAGACATATTGAGTTGGATATCAAACATCTCCGCACTATTGGTTGCGGTACCAAATAACCTGTCAAACTCTTTAGGGTGAGGAGTCAAAATAGCATTGGGTGGAATCATGGCCATCAAATCTTTTTCATCACTGATGATATTAAGTGCGTCTGCATCTATCACTAATGGAGTCTTGATCTTCGATAGTAAAGCCCTAAAGGCATCTTTAGTCCCTTGTGCCAAACCGAGTCCGGGTCCAATGCCCATGGTATAATCTCCTAGCTCTACAAGATCTTTCTTATCAAAATGATCTTTTCCCGAATACATTACCATGGCTTCAGGTATATTATGATAAATAGTGGATTCAGCCAGCTCAGGCACTCCTGCTGTAACCAGACCAGCCCCGGCTCTGATGCAAGCCTTTACTGCCAGGATAGCAGCGCCCATTTTACTACGGCTACCAGCAATGATCAAAGCGTGTCCAAAATATCCTTTGTGGGAATACTTGGGGCGTTTTTTGTGTATGGATTTGGCGTCAATGGGTGCAATATAATGTATCTTACTATCTAATCCATCTATATATTCCGACGAAAGTCCGATATCACCCACTACCCATGAAAGACAAAAAACTCGATTTTCATGATAAAAAAAACTCTCTTTCGGCTGCTGAAAAGTATATAGCACATCTGGCACCACTGTTGTTCCCAAAAAGAGCCCTTCACAAGGCAGTCCAGAAGGAAGGTCAATAGAAATAGTGGCAAAAGTGGTGGTGGTGTTGATCTGTTTTACAGCCTTTTTCAATAGTCCAGTTAAAGCTCTGTTGCAACCTGTACCCAGCAACGAATCTATAATAATGGAATCTATATTGTGTTCTGATGACTGGTCACCGAACTGAGCCATTTGGACATCACCATATTTTTTTAATCTTTCATAATTTTTGACAAAATCATCGCTGTCTTGCTTTACGTATCGGACGAGGATGACCTCCACATCATAAAATCTGTCTCTCAGCAAGCGAGCGATCGCTAAGCCATCTCCGCCATTATTTCCATTGCCACAATATATTTTTACGAGCCTATGTTGAAAATTAGGCTGCCGTTCAAACCATTTTACAAAAGTCAAAGACGCACGCTCCATCAAATCCAAGGATGAAATGGGTTCGTGATTGATAGTGTAATTGTCCCACGCCTTCCACTGGGCTGCCGATAAAAGTTTCATTTTGTGATATTATAATATGAACTGACTAAAGATATCATATTCAGGTATTTATGGGCATTGAGATCATCTTATTTTCAAATCAAATCTTCATCCTCTTCATCCAGATAAAACTCCTTAAATCCATCTATTTCTCGCCTTTCTTTTTTGGTAGGTCGGCCATCCCCTTTCTGTCGATATTCTGAGCCTGACTTACTCACAAACCAATCTTTATATTTATTGAGTTCTTCTACAGGTGTGACATCAGTATAACAAGGTGCTGCCAATGTTGCTGACACTCTTTTGTCCAATAAATGTAACACATCAAATGAAAAATTAAAACCATTTTTTTTTACTTCTATCTGATTTCCAACAACCAACATATGTGATGGTTTTATCACATGTTGATTTACTCGGACTTTCCCTGATCTACACGCTTCTGTAGCCATAGACCTGGATTTAAACAATCGGACACTCCACAGCCATTTATCCACCCTGACTTTGAGCAAATCAGACATCTTTTTTCTCTAATGTGGGCAATACTGGATTCATATTTTTCAAAGTTTCCAACACGACTTTTGCAATGTAATAGTTTCTGTAATACCGTTTATCACAAGGTGCAATTTCCCATGGAATCACACTTTCATTGATGGCATATGCATAACACTTCATATATTCTTCCCAAAAATCATTTTCATCCCAGTCAGCTGCTTTATGCTTCCAGTTTTTGGTAGGATCATCCACCCTTTCCTGAAGTTTTTCCTGTTGCCGCTCCGGAGAAATATGCATATAAAACTTAAGGACGGTGGTATTGTTATCAAATACCAATAATTCTTCGTAAGCATTGATGGCCTTCATCCTTTGTTCTACCCTATCGTCTGTAATCCACTTATGGACTCTCTGTATCAGAATGTCTTCATAGTGCGATCTATTAAAAATCATTATATTGCCTTTGCGGGGTGACCGTTGGTGCACTCTCCATAGGAAATCATGTGCAAACTCTTCTTCGGTAGGTTTTTTAAATGCATATGTATCAATACCAGTTGGGTTACAGTCCGCAAATACAGTTTTGACACTACCATCCTTACCACTTGCGTCCATTCCTTGGAGTACTACCAAAAGGCTTTGTTTTCCTTCCGCATAAAGAAGGTGCTGTAAGTGACCTATTTTTTTGACCATCTCTTTGGTCTTAGCTTCTATTTTTTTCTTTTTTGATTCTTCAGGAGGAAGCGTTGATATTTTATTTAGATCTATGGACATGGTGGTTAGATATTTTAATTTTAATAAATCTTTCTTATACTTAAAGTAAATTAAATTGCAAAAATAAATAATTTTAATCGTTTGATTTTGAACGTATTAAAATTAATATTTTTCGCAATTTAATTTCTTTTGACTTTAAATAATTATGAAAAACATCCTGTCTATTTCATTTTATTTCTTTTGACAAGATAATTTTGCAATATTGGCACAAAACCTTCATTGATATCTGCCTCTACAAAATCTATTTTGTATTGCAAACATTTCATTTTTAATGCCTCTTTGTATGAATTAACTTTTGCTATGTACATATCTTTTACCTGGTGTTGCTGGAGTTTGACCTCTTCGCCAGACTCCATGTCTATAAATAGATAAGGTCGATTTTCGTACTCAAAGTCCAACTCATGTTTTTTATCCGTCACATGAAACAATATGACTTCATGTTTGGCATATTTCAGGTGCTGTAAAGCTGAAAATAGTTCATCTTCGGATTCATCACTATCAAACATATCGCTAAATATCAAAACCAGAGACCGACGATGAATACTGTCCGCTAATAGATGAAGAGACTTGGCGGTCGCAGTAGTCTTTTGGGTGGTTTTGTCGTTGATCAGTCCGTCTAGATATGTCAGCAATAATCTATAATGGGAAGTGGCGGATCTGCACTTTGTATGTATTCTGACATCATTGTCAAAGATAGAAAGTCCGAAGGCATCTCTTTGCTTACGCAATAGATTCATGAGTGATGCCGCTGCTAATGCAGAAAACTGAAGTTTATTCAAGCCGCCTTTATCGCTTCGCTCAGGAAAGTACATAGATGATGATGAGTCAATGATGATTTGACATCGGAGGTTGGTCTCTTCTTCAAATTTCTTAGTAAACATCTTGTCTGAACGGGCATAGACTTTCCAGTCAATATCTTTGGTGGATTCACCCTCATTGTATAGTCGATGCTCAGCAAACTCCACCGAAAATCCATGAAATGGACTTTTGTGCAAACCAATTATAAAGCCTTCTACCACTTGTTTAGCCAGCAATTCGATGTTTTCAACCTGCCTGACATCAAAATTATCAAAAAAATTCATCTACAATATTTTTATTGGTTTTTTAGCAACCCATTGAACTTATGAAGTTTGGCGTTATAGAAGAGTCAGAAAAAATCCCTTAACTCTATGACCTTATAACAAGTGCCATATGCACAAATCAATTAAAAAGTTGCCTTCTAAAACGAACATTGAACATATTTGCCACAATATCACCTTGATTAATTTTAAAAGTTAATGGCAAGGTAACTTAAAAACATCCGAACACAATATATAAAAAAAACTCCCAACCAATTACTTGATTTGGGAGTATATTTTTAATTGCCTAAAATCTAAAGATTTAAATTAAAGATGTGCTACTAGTTTGGCTTCAAGAGATGCTTTAGTTGTCACCCCTACCTGCTTATCTACGACTTCACCATCCTTGATGATCAATATGGTAGGAATACTTCTGATACCATACTTCAAGGATATCTCAGGATTTTCATCCACATTGACTTTTCCTATGGTGGCCTTACCCTCATATTGGGTGGATAGGTCATCTATTATTGGTCCAATAAGTCTGCACGGACCACACCATTCTGCCCAGAAATCTACTACTGAAACTCCACCAGCCAATGCTGAATCCTTAAAGTTGGTATCTGTAAATTGAAATGCCATTATTATTATATTGTTTCGTTTATTAAAAAAAATGATAATTTACGACCATTAAACATGCAAAAGTAAAAAATAGTTCTACCTCAAAAGGTAATAATATCATAACGAAACCTTAATAAAACTAAAGCTTTTCAACTAATGTGGTGCGTTCATTTCCAACAAATGAAAATACTGCTATAAGTCTTAGGCTACTTCTTGATTTCACAAGTATTGACCCCAATCAAAGCATAGAGCGGACAAAAATTGACCAAACTTGTCACAACAAAGATGACAGCAACAATGCCCAAGACTATGGCTATAGTGCCACCAATGACATCCATGTAGTACAATAAAGCTATGATTACCGCCAAAGACATCCTGATGAGTTTGTCTTTATTTCCCATATTTTTAGTCATGATCTTAGATATTTAGATTTGTTATCAATGAGTTGTCCCTGCAAATATATTGGTAATTCATCACAAAAGAAATGACTAATGTCATAAGTGGTATAATAATGAAAGCAAAATCAGCCAAGTGCAACATCCAGCACCATCATGACGACAAATCCACCTATAAAACCAAGCGTCGCGATATCGGTATTTCTGTCCTGCTGTGTCTCAGGTATGACCTCTTCTACGACTACAAATATCATCGCTCCCGCAGCAAAAGCAAGTGCATAAGGTAGTATAGGGGTAAAAAAATTGACAGCCACTGCACCTATCACGGCAGCTACTGGTTCCACCAAAGCGGACGATTGACCATACATAAAACTTTTCTTATTACTCATTCCCATCCGTTTGAGTGGCATGGATACGGCAATCCCTTCAGGAAAATTCTGGATACCAATACCTAAAGCCAAGACCACAGCTCCAGCAATGGACGCCTCGGGTATGCCAGCGGCGACACCACCAAATAATACACCCACCGCCAATCCTTCGGGGATGTTGTGCAGTGTGATTGCCAAAACCAGTAATGTGGTCCTTTGCCAAGGAGATTTAACCCCTTCACTCTCTCTAAAATTGATGTGGAGATGGGGCAACATTTTGTCCAAAGCAAAAATAAACATAGCCCCCAATACAAACCCCACTGAAGCCGGGAGCACTTTCATAAATCCGTCTCCTACACTCATCTCTATGGCAGGTGCCAATAAACTCCAAAAACTAGCTGCAACCATCACTCCACCTGTAAACCCCAACATTCCATCCAGGACTACCCTATTCATCGTCTTAAAGAAAAAAACAAAAGAAGCACCTAAAGCAGTAACTGCCCAAGTAAACATAGTTGCATAAAATGCCGCAAGTATCGGAGATATGCTTTCTAAATATGTAATGACTTGATTTAGCATATATTGAAGTTTACTTAAAGGAAATTAAATACAACAGGTAGTCGATAAAACCTGCTTGTCGCACAAATTTAATAATTTTTTATACAATTCTAATTATATTTTTAGATTAATCTAAACTTTAAAATATTTACTAAGAAAAAAATTAAAAGTCATCACTATGCTCCATGTATCCTGCTGATCGTTTTTATACCAATACGAAAATTACCTGACAAAAATCAACGGATACATCCCGATTGTTTTACATTTGTATGATCTTTTAGATAATTTTTTGCTATATGAATTTACCTTTAGCTGAAAGAATGCGCCCTAAAAATCTGGATGACTATATCGGCCAGGAGCACCTAGTGGGTAAAGGTGCTGTCTTGCGAAAAGTAATAGAATCGGGACAGCTGCCTTCATTTATACTATGGGGACCACCAGGTGTAGGCAAGACCACATTGGCTACGCTGATAGCGTATATCCATGACAGACCATTTCACAGTCTATCTGCCATCAATAGTGGTGTCAAAGACATCCGTGAAACGATCGAAAAAGCCAAGTCTCAAAAATTTTTCTCCAGGCCAAATCCGATTCTTTTTATCGACGAAATCCACAGATTCAGTAAGTCTCAGCAGGATTCTCTTTTGGGTGCTGTGGAGAAAGGTATAGTGACTTTGATCGGAGCGACTACCGAAAACCCATCATTTGAAGTGATTTCAGCATTGCTCTCCAGATGTCAGGTGTATATACTTCAGCCATTGCAAAAGCAAGATCTGATAGCTATGAC
>JBATLS010000706.1:0-1835 GCA_049289435.1 Saprospiraceae bacterium
CGCCCCGCCCTGTTTGCTGTTCCTCGGAAAAAAATCCATATACAATACTCCGATGACCTTATCATCTGAATGAACCACCTCATAAGACTTTACTTCCTGATGATAAACCGGCAAGTCCATACGCTCAATAAATTTGAGCCCATAAAGCTTTTCAGTCACATCAAATACTCCTTTGATGACACCATCGAGGGAAAAATATGGTTTGATTGATTCTTCATCTATATCATATTGTTTTTTACGCAATTTTTCAGCATAATATCTCCAGTCCCAAGCTTGCAGATCAAATTTTTCTCCTGCATCGATGATTAGCTTTTGTAAATTTTCAGCTTCCAGTTCAGCTGTCCGAAGTGCTGCCGGCCAAAGTTTATGTAATAGCTCTAATACATTGGCAGGCGTTTTTGCCATTTGCTCTTCTAGTACAAAGTCTGCATGAGTGTCATAGCCAAGTATTTGAGCACGAGTAGATCTTAGTTGTACCATTTCGGCCACGATAGCATTATTATCAAAGTCATCGCCCATATTTCCTTTATTGACAAAAGCTTGCCATATTTCCTTGCGCAATGATCTGTCGTCGGCATACTGCAAAAAAGGGATGACACTGGCATTTTGCAGCGTGAACATCCATTTATCTGGGATATCAGCATCAGTAGCTGCTTGTGCTGCAGAAGCTATGACTTGATCAGGGAGACCCGAGAGTCTATTTTTATCACCGATGATGAGTTGATAACCATTGACAGTGTCCAATATATTTTTTCCAAAACGCAGGCTTAAAAGCGAAAGTTTTTGGTTGATTTCACTCACTCTCTTCTTATCCTTTGCTTTTAGGTTGGCACCACTTCTGATAAAGCTTTTGTAATAGACGTCGAGCAGTCTGTATTTTTGACCTGATATGCGGAGCTCTTTGCGATGTTCCATCAGATACTTAACTTTTGCAAAAAGTGCTTTATTCATAAAAATACTATCGCTATGAGCTGAAAGTGTAGGAGCTAATTTCTGCAGGATGTCTTGAATGACCGACGTAGTATTGGCATATGAAAGATTATACAGCACTGATGTAGCACGCCGGATGATGGCTCCCGAATTTTCAAGCGCAAGTATGGTATTATCAAAGTTTGATGTTTCAGAAAGATCAATGATGTCTTTGATTTCTTTTTTCTGTGCTTTGATACCAGCTTTGATGGCAGGTGCAAAATGGTATTCTTTAATTTTGTCAAATGGTGGCACGCCATGAGAGGTCTCAAATGGAGTCAAAAAAGGATTCTTTAGCATAAATATAGATTTTCAGGCGGCAAATATACTTCAAATAAAACGTCCATACACCAAAAATGGATGTCTTTACATCTTAATATTCGAACACATCACAGAATATACAGAAGCTTCTCATTCATCATGTTGATGCGTAAATAATCATTTTATTCATTTCATAAAATATTATTATGCGTACAAAACGTCATATGAGCAATGAGATCAATGCTGGGTCTATGGCAGATATAGCTTTTCTTTTGTTGATATTTTTTCTGGTGACAACCACGATATCCGAAGATAAAGGAGTGCTCGTCAAATTGCCGGAATGGTCACCTGAGCTGCCACCACCCCTACCTATCAATGAAAGGAATGTATTTTCAGTATTGATAAATGCTCAAAATCAACTATTGGTCAGGGGCAACTTATAGATATTGGCGAACTGAAAAACAGAACCAAGTCATTCATCAGCAATCCACAAAAAAGATGAAACGATCTCCGAAAGCCCCACTAAAGCCATTATTTCTCTTTCACATATGGATGTGTTTTCCTAACGGAGGGTGATTTCCATCTTTTTAAGAGAAGTACTCATT